>JAYTOQ010000038.1:0-4717 GCA_043747665.1 Polyangiaceae bacterium
GCGCATTTGCCTCCGGTGCACACGGACGTGGCGTGGTGCGACGACGGCTGGGTCGGACACTCGTTGCCGCACGCTCCGCAGTTGCCGACGTCGCGACTCGTGTCGGTCTTGCAGAAGAGACCGCCGGGGCAGCTCGCCCAGGGAGCAGGACAGTCGGTGGAGACGCAGACGCCGAGCGGCGCCGGGTTCTTGGTGCTCGCTCCGAAGAATGCCGGATCGGACGGAATGTCCGACGTCACCGAGCGAGCGCACGACGCCTGCAACGTCAGCGTGACGACGGCAGTGGCGAGGAGCGCGGCGGCGCGGAGGAGGGCGGTCATGGGGGGCGAGGGGCAGCGCGACGCGGAGACGAGCCCGCATCTGCAAAAGGTGCGCCGCTCGAGCTCGGCGCGATGTTCCGCTGATTTGCCATGTCCGCCGACCGCCCGCTAAAGGGCTAACGGTGCGCGGCCCGAGCGATGTGAATCGCACGCCCGCGCGGCAACGTGCTTTACGGTGTAAAATCGCATGCTATGCCCTCGGCCATGACGTCCCCGACGGCTCGTTTCTCAGCGTTCGCACCTCTCTCGCTCGCGGCGCTCGGCGTGCTCGGCGCGCTCGGCGCGCTCGCCTCGCTGGCAAGCGCAGGTTTCGGCTGCACATCGTCGAAGGCCGTGCCGTCGGCCGTCGCGGCGAGCGCTCCGGTCGACCCCGAGGACGGTCCCGAGGATGCCGGCGTGCTGCCGGCGTGGCTCTCCGGCGCGAAGGTGGTCGTCGCCGGCCCCGACGACACTTCGCTCGATTGCCGCGCGGTGATCTGCCGGCACAACGAGAACACCGATCTCGTCGCGTGGAACGGCGCCATCTGGTTGATCCACCGCACCGCGGTCAGCCAGGTGCTCGGCCCGAACAGCGCGCTCCATGTCTACAGGTCGATCGACGACGGCACGACGTTCACCGAGACCGCGCGCATCGACGCGCCGCTGGACCGTGACATCCGCGATCCGCACTTCTACGTCGTGGGCGGTCGTCTCCATGTGAAGGCGCTCGCCCGGCTCGCGGTGCTCTCCGAGCGCGACTCCAACGTCGACACGCTCGCGATGGAGATGCACTCGGACGACGGCGTTGCCTGGTCGAACTTCACGCCGATCGGCCCGAAGGGCCACAGCTTCTGGCGGATCAAGGAGCACGCGGGCACGTACTTCACGGCGGCCTACGAGGACGGCGACAAGGCGGTCACGCTCTTCTCGTCGACCGACGGGCTCGCCTGGACGAAGGGACCGCTCGTCTACGGCACGAGCGCCGACACGCCGCTCGAGACCGAGCTCGTGTTCATGCCCTCGGGAAAGCTCCTCGCGCTCGTGCGCATGGACGGGTCGGAGAACGAGCTCCTCGGCGATCAGGGACGCTTGCGCACGAAGGTCTGCTGGGCGGACGCGCCCTACACGGCGTTCGACTGCCCGGACGAGATCGCCGGCCAGCGGCTCGACGGACCGGTGGCGTTCTTCGCGGGCGAGCGCCTCTTCGTCATCGCGCGAAAGCACCTCCAGGGCACCGGGAAGAAGCGGACGAGCCTCTTCGAGCTCGGCGGACATCTCGCCGGCGGTCCGCTCTCGATCAAGGAGTGGGGTGAGCTCCCAAGCGCCGGCGATACCTCGTACGCAGGCGTCGCGATGCGCAGCGACGGGAAGGCGCTCGTGACGTGGTACTCGGGCCGGCTCGCGAAGGACGAGATCTGGCTGCTCGGCATGATCGAGCCGACCAGCGTGTGGCAAGGCGTGATCGATCTCACGAAGCTCTGAGGGCGCGAAGCTGGCGCGGAGCTTGGCGCGAAGCTAGGGGGCTACGCCGCTCCACAGCTCGCGGAGATCGTCGGGGAGCTGCGACGCGACGTGCTTCGCTTCGCCCTCCGAGATCTGCGAGCGCACGAACGCGAACACGGTCGCGGCGATCTCTTCCGCGTGCTTGAAGCTCACGCGTGCGCGCGCAGCGACGCGTTCGCAGAACTGGATGCGGTCCATCGAGGGCAGACCGTTGAGCGGCACGAAGGCCAGCAGCTCGTCGAGCCGCGACGGGAGCTGAGCCTCGAGGTCGAGCACCTCGCGGATCGGGATGCGCTCCTCCAGCGTCGCGATCACGGCAATGGCGCGGCGCTCGGCCTCCGGGATCGTGTAGTCGCCGACCGCGGCGAGGTTGCGGATGAAGCGCGCGAACGTCGTCCCCTCGCGCGAGGCATGGCGCGCCGCTCGCGCTTCACGAGCGGTTTGCGAGACATGCACGGCCCGAGCGGGATCGTCTTGTGTGTGGCTCAGCGTTCTCATGGTGATGCCTTCCTCTTGGTCGATTCGAGGATGCATCGTGCATGCCCAGGGGAACGCGCCACCAAGCTCATGTACGCCTGGCTCGCGAAGCTTCGACCATCGCGTCCGTGGACCGCGTTTGCGCAAACCTCAGCTCGTGAGGCAGCAGGGCCTCGCGCACCGATCGCGCCACGAGCGGGAGCGTGCGGAGGCGGCCGTCCGAGCTTCGCAATGCGTCACTCGGGCGTTGGGTCGCGCTCCGTCGCATCAGCGTCGCCGCCGTCGCCGGCGTCGGGTGCCGATGCTTCGGCGCCCGCTTCGCTCGCAGCGGGCGTCACCGGATGTGGCGGCGGGGCGGACTTCGCGAGCTCGGTGGTCAGCCAGCGGAACACGTCCGTCACCAGCACGGACGCCGAAGCCGCCTGGTCCTGCTGCTGCTGGAGGATGATGTCGCTCGCGCCGGTGACCGTGACCCCGTTGGCAGCCGCCTTGCCCTGGAGCGTCAGCGTGAGCTCTCCCGGGTTGACGACGGTGACGGTGAAGAACGCGACCGATGCCGCGAGCGGCGTCGCATTGACGATCGACAGCGAATACAGAGCGCCCGCGGGCCTGCTCTGCGAGGTGTGGAGCCGTGTGTACGGGTTGTGGTCGAGCGCGAGCACCACGTCGAAGTCCTGCAACACCGACGCGCTCAGCGAGCCATGTCGCGTTCCCGGCGTGAACTGCTGGAAGACCTTTGCGCCGGCCGCATCCTTGACGGTGCCGAGCCGGCCCGTATCGGCCATGAGCGCCGTGAGCCTGGTGAGGACCGCGTCGCCCGTCTCGCCCTGCGCGCCCACGATGCAACCGGCGAGCGTGGTGTGCGCGCTACCGGCCTCGCGCGCGACGAGACCCACGTCACGGGCTGGCCACTGCTCAGATGCGCGTGAGCTCGATCACGCCGTCCTCGATTCCGCCGTACCGGAGCCCCAGCAGATCCAGAAAATAGTTCTGATAGAGCTTCCAGGGCGCTCTCTTGCCCTGCTTTGGCAACAGCGCGATGGAGCGCTGCACGTAGCCCGAGGAGAAATCGAGGAGCGGCTCTTCCTCGGTGCTGCGCTCCTTCACCCGCGCCACGCATTTGTCGTAGCCGTGCTTCTGCATGTGATTGAGGAGGCGACAGACGTATTCGCAGACCAGATCGCACTTGAGCGTCCACGACGCGTTCGTGTACCCGAGCGCTATGGCGAGGTTCGGGACGTCGCTCAGCATCGTGCCCCGGTAGTTCATGGTCTTGCCGACGTCGACGGGCGCGCCGTCCACGGTGAGCTTCACGTCACCGAGGAGCAGCAGCTTCAGCCCCGTCGCCGTGACGACGAGGTCGGCATCGAGGTGCTTGCCGGAGCGGAGCAGGAGCCCGGTCTCGTCGAAGGCCTCGATGTGATCGGTGACGATGTCGACGCGGCCCGCCTTCATCGAGGCAAACAGATCGCCGTCGGGAGCGAGGCACAGGCGCTGATCCCACACGCCGTACGTGGGCGTGAAGTGCGTGGCGACGTCGTAGTCGGGTCCGAGCATCTTCCGTACCTCGTTCACGACCATCTTCTTGGCGTGAGCGGGATAGCGCCGGGAGAAGTTGTAGAGCGCCATCCCGAGGAGCACGTTCTTCCAGCGCGTCATGTCGTAGGCGACCTTGCTGGGCAGCACCCGATCGAGGAAGCGCGCGACACGGTCGACGGAAGGACGCGCGAGGATGTACGTGGGCGAGCGCTGTAGCATCGTGACGCGAGCGGCCCTCTTCGCGAGCTCGGGCACGAGCGTGACCGCGGTCGCCCCGCTGCCGATCACGACGACGCGCTTGCCCGTGTAGTCGACGTCGTCGGTCCACTTCTGGGGATGGACGATGCGGCCGCCAAAACGCTCAGTGCCTGGAAATTCCGGGGTGTAGCCCCCTTCGTAGTCGTAATAGCCGCTGCACATGAGGAGGAAGCGGCACGTGAACGAGACGACCTCGCCGCCTTCCGCGCGCGTCGCCTCGACCGTCCAGCGCGCGGTGTCACTCGACCACGACGCGCGGACCACGCGATGGCCGTAGCGGATCTTGCCATCGATCCCGTGCTCGCGCGCGGTGTCCTTGATGTACTCGAGGATCGCGGGCCCGTCGGCGATGGCCTTGGCGCCGTCCCACGTGCGGAACGCGAAGCCGAGCGTATGCATGTCCGAATCGGAGCGAATGCCGGGATAGCGAAAGAGGTCCCACGTCCCGCCGAGCGTGGCGCGGCTCTCCAGGATCGCGTACGTGCGCCCGGGGCTCTCGGTCTGGAGGTGGTAGCCGGCAGCGATGCCGGACAGACCGGCGCCGACGACCAGGACATCGAAGCTCTCGCTCATCCTCTACTACTTAGCGCTGTCCCGACCGGCGCGCGTCAGCTTCGCTCGCCGGTCTTCGCATGGAGGTG
>JAYTOQ010000039.1:0-3629 GCA_043747665.1 Polyangiaceae bacterium
ACGCGCCTCGAGCGGCATGCCGCTCTCCTCGCCGATCTCCGCGCAACGACCATGAAGGCCACGTCGGACGGCCGCGGGAATGGTCGCGAGGACGACATCCCGGATGAGCGGATGGGCGCTGCGGAAGCCGTCGCCAAGGTTGCGGGGCTTCTCGATCATGCCCGCTTCGAGCAGCGTGTTGGTCGCCTCGTCGAGGTTGGTGCCCTCGGTCACCATCTTGTGGACGACGATCTCGGTGGCGTTGTCGCCATAGACCGCGATGGCCTGGAGAACGCGGCGCGCGTCGGGCGGGAGGCGCTCGACGCGCAGCGCGATGAGGTCGGCGAGGCGAGTGGGCGCACGACCGCCTTGCTCGCGCGAGAAGCGGAGCAGCTGATCGACGTAGAGAGGAGCGATGCCGCGTCCGCCGATCGACGAGCTCGGCCGGCTCGTGCCGGCGAGGAGACGCGAGACCAGGCCGGGCGCGAGGCCCATGAGCACGCGCGCCGAGGCGATGCTCGCAGGCCAACCGGGATCGTGTCCCGGCGGATAGGTGACGACGAGCACGGAGGGCACGAGCGGCGGCTCGCCCACGGCATCGGCGAAGGCGGTGCGACTCGCGCCGTCGATGGCGTGGAGATCGTCGACGGCGACGACGACGGTCTGGCCGCTGGCGCGCTCGCTCGCGCGCACGATCGCCCAGCGCAGGGCCTCGGCGACGGCGAAGCGAAGCTCGTCGGCGGAGAGCACGCCGCGATTCGGGTGCTCGAAGATGTCGGCGAGGCCGCGGCGCGCCTCCGCGCCGGCCGCCGTCCACTCCTTTGCTGCCGTGCCGCCGTTCTTGGGGAGACCGGCAAGTGCCGTGATGGCGTGCCGGACGGCGAAGTAGCCGACCTCGGCCCAGCCCGGATCGGGCGTGACCTCCACGACGGAGTGCCCAGTGCCCCGCACCTTCTCGAGGAACTCGCGGAGGAGCCGCGTCTTGCCCATGCCGACGTCACCGACGATGCGCGCGCCGACCAGCGAGCTCTTCGCGTCGACGAGACGATCGTCGAGCCAGAGCAGATCATCCTCGCGACCGACGAACTCCAGCGGGAACTGCGCGCGATCCCGATCGACGATGACCTGCCGCCGGCCGGTGCCCGGCTCGATCGGCACGAAATTGTCGGCCGGCGTGAGGATCGCGCCGACAGGTGGCGAGATGGTCGCGACGGTCCCGTTCGCGCCGTTCTCGACCACCGGCGTCGGTTGCAGCGTCGCGCCGCACTCGCCACAGAATTTCTGCGACGCGGTGTTCGATGCGCCGCACTTCGGGCAGTTGATGGTGGCGGGCGCCGGGATGGCACGGGGCACGGTCGACTCGATCTGCGAGAGCGCGTCGGAGAGCGCCTCCGCGAACTCGTCGGCGTTGCCGAAGCGATGCGCCGGCTCCTTCGCGAGCGCCATCAGGCAGACGTCCGCGAGGAGGGAGGGGATCCTGCGCTCGGGCGCGGCGGCGCGCGGATCCGGCGGCGCCTCGGTGATGTGCATGAGCACGACCTGGGTCGGGCTCTCCGCCTCGAACGGCAAGCGTCCCGTGAGCAGCTGGTAGAAGATGACGCCGACTGCGTAGAGGTCGGAGCGCGGATCGAGAGGGTCGCCGCGGCCCTGCTCGGGGCTCATGTACTCGGGCGTTCCGCAGACGATGCCGGGGCTCGTGATGTTGGGCGCGGTGCCTTCGCGCATCTTCGCGAGGCCGAAGTCCACGACCTTCACGAAGTCGCCACCGGTGCGGACCGGCTCGAGGATCACGTTCTCCGGCTTGAGATCGCGATGGATGATCTCGAGGTGGTGCGCTTCGGAGAGCGCGGCGAGCATCTGGCGGAGGATGCTGACGATACGCCGGAAGGACAGCGGCCCCTCCTCGTACTGGACGCGTGCGAGGTCCTTGCCGCGCAGGAACTCCATCACGAGATAGAGCTGACCGTCCTCGGTCTTGCCGAAGTCGATGACGGCGACGGAGTTCGGGTGATTGAGGCGGCTCGCGGCGCGCGCCTCGGTGATGAAGCGCGCCGCGGCGTTCTCTTCACCGACGAGGTGAGGATGGATGATCTTGACCGCGACGGTGCGACCGAGGTTCGTCTGCTCGGCGCGGTATACGCGGCCCATGCCGCCGATGCCGACGAGGTCGAGGATGACGTAGCCCCCCGGGAGGGTGCGACCGATGAGCGGATCGTCCGTGTGCTGCGCCACCTTCGCGACGGGGAAGCCGCAAGACGGGCAGAACTTGTGCGACTCCTCGCACGGGTGCTGGCACTGGGGACACGTCCGCATAGCGAAAGAAAACTCAGGCTATCACGGCGAAAACGCGGAAAGAACCATCGCGACGACCTGCCTTACCCCGTAAAAGACGAGCTTTGCGGGTTCCCGCATGATCATGCGGCCTCGGTAGCCGGATGGTTGGCCCCGCACGGCGGGGTGCCGCTACCATCGCGCCGTGGTCTTCGATGCGAGCGGGTCGCCTCCCGCACCCGGCGTGCCCAGCAGCGAAGCGCGGCGTCCGCTGCTCGGCGAGCTCCTGATTCAGGCCAAGGTCGTCACGGCCGACCAGCTCGCGCAGGCGCTCGCCGCGCAGACCGAGCCGGTCAACGACAAGAAGATCGGGCAGCTGCTCATCGAGCGCGGCTGGCTCACCGAAGCGCAGCTCACGCAGACGCTGAGCTTGCAGCTGAGCGTCCCGTGGGTCTCGCTGTATCACATCGATTTTTCGCGCCAGCTCCTCAACCGCGTGGAGCGCGCGCTCGCCGAAAAGTACTGCCTGATCCCGATCTTCGTGCGTCACGTGAAAGGGCAGGGCGAGACCCTCTACGTGGCGATGGATGATCCGACGAACGAGGGCGCGCTCGCCGAGGTGGCGCGTCAGGCGAGCCTGCCGGCGCGTCCGATGATCGCCTCGGCGACGGACATCCGGAGCGCGATCCGCGTCTATTACGGCGAGCCCACGGGAGCTGGCGGACAGATCATCGACGTGCCGGCGCCGCCGACGCGCGCGGAGCCGCCGACGACGACGCGCGAGGGACAGCAGCGTCGCGAGGTGGCGCCGCCGGTGCCGACCATTCCCGATCCGCCGCGCCAGTCGCAGCCGGGGCGTGCCCCGTCGCATCCGCCGCCGCCGCGGGCCGCGGCGCGGAAGCCACCGCCGCCGACGCCGGTCGCGCACGCAGCTCACGCGAGCGACGAGGGCGATGTGCCGCCCCCGACGACGCGTTCGAATCCGCCGCCGGGCGCGCGCGCCGCGCTGAGCCTAGCTGCGACCGGCGAGAATGCCGCGGCGGCGCCGGAGCCCACCGCGCAGGCGGCTGCTCCGCGCGCAGAAGGCTCGGAGCCTCGTCGCATGCGCGGCAAGATGCTGAGCCTCACGCTCCTCGACGGAACGACGATCTCGCTACCCGCGAAGAAGAGCGCGGCGGCCGCCGACGGCCTGACCGCGCGCGACTTCGTGAGCGCGCTCCGCGCGACGGCGCACGGCGCTGACGCGTCGGAGATCCTCGGCGAGACGCCGCAGTGGGAGCCGGTCGTGGCGGCCCTGCTCTCGATCTTGCTCCGCAAGGGGCTGATTGCCGATTGGGAGTTCATCGAGGAGCTGCGGAAGATCTAGCGCCGCGAGTCGG
>JAYTOQ010000040.1:0-6429 GCA_043747665.1 Polyangiaceae bacterium
TGCCCGGCGATCGCGCTCGCGGCGATGACGAGCGGGCTCGCGAGGTAGACCTTGCCGGGGCCGCTGCGACCCGGAAAATTACGGTTGATCGCGCTCACCGTGACTTGCTCGGACGAGTCGCTCACGCCCGGTCCTGCCTTGATGCATGCGCCGCACGACGGGTCGACGAGCTCCGCGCCTGCTGCCGCGAACACCTCGAGGTAGCCCTTCGACTCGGCGTAGCGACGGATGTCCTGCGAGCCGAACTGGATGTAGAGGTGGACGCCGTTGGCGACCTTCTTCCCCTTCTTCACGGCATCGGAGAGGACTGACGCGTACATGTCCATGTCGGCCTTCTTGCCGCCGGTGCACGAGCCGCCGTACGCGATGTCGATCTTCACGTTCTTGCCACCGGACGCGCCGGCGAGATCCTTGAGCGGAATGCCGTTGCGCGGGTCACCGGGCGTCGCCACCATCGGCTCGACGGCGGCGAGATCGATCTCGAACGTGGCGAGGTACTGGGCGCCGGCGTCGGCCTTCACGATGTGCGCGCGCACGTCGGCGGCCTTCAGCCCGCGCTGCGCGACGAGGTAATCGACGATGACCTCGTCGGCCTCGATGATGCCGGTGAAGCCGCCGGCCTCGACCGCCATGTTGGTGAGCGTCGCGCGCTCGTCGAGGGCCATGTGCGCGATGCCGTCGCCCGCGAACTCGAGGACCTTGCCGATCCCCTTCCCGCTCTTGAAGAACTCGGAGCTCAGGATGTGAAGCATCACGTCCTTCGCGCAGACGCCGGCCCTCGGCGCGTTCTTCAGGACGAAGCGCGCGGTCTCGGGAACGGTGACGCGGACGTCCTTCGTGTACCAGGCGTTCGCCATGTCGGTGGAGCCGACGCCGAACGCGAAGCAGCCGAGCGCGCCGGCCATGCACGTGTGCGAGTCGGTGCCGGCGACGAGCTGACCGGGCAGCGCGATCTCCTCGATCACCTTGTTGTGGCAGATGGCCTCCGAGCCGACGAGCTTCCCGTCGCGATGGACCTCGCCATAGAGCTTCACGCCCTGGCGCTTCGTGAAGTCCTCCTGCACGGTGGCGAGCTTCTCGGCGGTCTCCTTGAGCCCCATGTCGCGATGGGCCTTCGGCATGACGAGATCGAGGAACGTCAGGTGATCACGAAACGCCCATACGGACGCGGGATCGGTGACGCGCGCGTCTTTGCCCATCTCCGCGACGAAGAGCGACTCGGCCATCGGCGTGACGTACTCGTGCGAGAAGCGAACGTCGGTGCGCGCGAAGAACGCATCGCCCGGCTTCACCGCGGTCACGCCGGTCACGCCGGTCTTCGCGTCGGTGATGACGTGTGCGGCGAGGATCTTCTCGCACAGCGTCATGGGACGCGCGGGCGTGGTGATGGTGGGCGGCGTGACCTCGCCTTTGAGCCGCGCGCGGTTGTACGCGAAGAGGCCGCCGTGCTCGACGATCGACGCGCTGATGGCGTCGAGGCCCTTCGTGAACTCCGAGACCGGGATGGCCTCGCCCGCCTCGATGCGCGCGATGAGCCCGAAGTCCGTGGAGGTCAGCAGGCCGATGTTCTGGGCGTTCTGCTTGTAGATCTTCTCGATGCTCTTCGCGATGACGAGCTGCACGCCGGCCTTGAGCTCGCTGTACGGCGCGGTCTCGCGGCTCGAGCCGCAGCCCTTCGAATTGCCGCTGACGATGACGCCGAAGCCGCCGGCCTTGATCGCGTCCTTGCCGATCTTGCCGCCGCGGAGGCCGACCAAGCAGTAGCGAGCGAGCGTCTCGTCGTAATAGTAACAAACCCATCCCGGCGTGAGCTCGTCGGTGGAGATGTTGGATACGAGCGCGCGCTCTGGATCGAATGCGAGGTCCTCTCCGGCGAGCTGCTTCTCGAGCAGAGCCGTGTCCTCGGTGACGTAGAAGATCCGTCCCTCGATTCGCCGGGTATCCATCTGCCGAAATGATTAGCACGGCCGCCGGTTGGTTCCGATGGCGCCCACAGCGGTATTTGCGCTAAGTCGCGACGGTCGCTTGCCGCCCGATTCCATCTGCGTCGTGACCACCAGCTATCCGTCGTTCGATGGAGACCCGGCGGGGCATTTCGTGAAGGCCGAGGTCGCCGAGTTGGAGGCTGCGGGGCACCGCATCACGGTCGTGACTCCGCAGGCCGGCGGGGCCTTCGGCTGGCCCGGGGCGGCGTTCCGGCTGCGCGAGAAGCCGTGGCGCGCTCTCGAGAGCGCCGCCTGGATGGTTCGCGCGGCGACGCAGGTCCGCAACGCGCGGCCGGCGCGGATCATCGCGCACTGGAGCGTGCCCTCGGGATTTCCCGTGGTGACGACAGCTTCGCTCGAGGGCGTGCCTCTCGAGGTGGTCTCCCACGGCGGCGACATCCGTCTTCTCGCAGCTTCACCGCAAGGCGTGCGCTACGCGGTCGTGCGGCGTCTGCTCCGGCGTGCAACGACGTGGAGGTTCGTGTCCGAGCCGCTGCTCGAGAAGCTCGCCTCCGCTCTGGACAGCACCGACGCCGCGGCGCTGCGCGCGCTGGCGGTCATCGCGCCGAGCCCGCTCGCCATGTTCGACGTCCAGGAGGACGTCCGCGCGCGAAGGAACGCCGTCGGCAAGCGGCCACTCTTCGTCTGCGCCGGGCGCCTCGTGCGAAGCAAGCGCGTCGATCGCGTCATCGATTACGTCGCTGGGCAGCGCGTCGGCCATCCGGTGCTCGTCGTGATCGGAGACGGCCCCGAGCGGGCGCGTCTCGAGAAGCTCGCGCGTGAATGGCAGATCGACGTGCGCTTCCTCGGCAACACGCCGCGTCGCGAGGCGCTCGCGTGGATCGGCGCCGCCGACGAGCTGGTGCACGCGTCGATCGCCGAGGGCATCTCCACGGTGGTGCGTGAAGCGGAGCACCTCGGCGTCAAGGTCACCGTGCTGTAGAGCGCTCGCGGATCGCCGGCAGAGCGCTGGCGCAGCGTCAGCGCCGAATGCCGTCGAGAACGATCCCGAGGATGACCTGAGCGGAGAATTCCATTCCGGCGCCCTGCTTCGTCTGCGAGCCCTTGGCGATCGCGAAGACAATCGCGAAGACGAGGGCGAGGGCCAGGCATCCACCAAAGAAGCACGCGAGGAAGCCGAGCACGAAGCTGCCGCGTGGAATGTCGCCCTCGACGAGCGCGCCTTCCGCGACGGCGCGCGTCGCGGGGAGCAGCGCGGCGCGAGCACCGAGGCTCAGCAACGTGACGACGAACGGGAGCAGGTAGAAGAGATTGAGACCACCGACGTTGCGTGGAAGCAGGCTTCCGAAGGGAAGCCGGTCGGCATCGAGACGATGACGCCGAGCGCCGCCACGCCGATCGCGACGAAGGTCACCGCGTCGATCCGGCGACGGCGAACGTGTCCGAGCTGCATCAGCGACCGGGAGTGACCACGGCGAGCACGAGCGCGACCCCGTACAAGCCGGCCGCGACCATCGCGAGCTGGTGCCCCGCCTGCTTCTTGCTCGCGAGCAGCGCCGCGCCGGCGATGAGCAGCGCGGTCGCCACCATCGCAATACGGAGCCTGCCATACGGCGGTTGCCCATACGGCGGCGGCTGTCCACACGGCCGCGGATATGGCGGCTGTTGCATCGTTCGGTGAGCTCCTATGCCCCGACTGCCCCGAGCGGCGCGTCTCTCAGCGCTCCGATCTCGGCGATCACTGCAGACAGAAGCGCCTCGACGACCTTGCGGCCCTTCTCGCGGCTCGCGAGCGTGGGGTCGCCGAAGGTGCCGGTCGGCGAGTACGTGCCGGGCCCGTCAGGTTTGCGCGTGAGCCCGCCGGAGCGCTTCGCGGTGCGGTCGTCGTAGTCCTTCACGGCCTTGGTCATGTCGACGCGATCGGGCGCCAGCACGAGCATGATCGACGTCTCGATCTCGTCGGCATGCGTGCCGCCGGCTTGCTCCGCGAGCTCGCTCTCGATCGGAGCAAGCACTGCAAGGACATCGGTGTAGCGGAGGAGGACGCCCTCTTCGGCGAGCTGGGCGGCAGCCGGCCGAAGCGCATGCACCGTCGAAACGCCTGTATTTAGGACATAGAATCGACGTGGCCCGTGCTGCGCGAGCGAGCGCACGACGTCGACGGTGAGATCGCGCGCGGTCTCGAGGCGCAGCGACGTGGAGCCGGGGTACTCCGCGAACGCGGGATAGAAGTGATACGTGAGCGTCGGCGCGATGACGATGTCACCGACCTTGTCGGCGTTCGACAGGAGCCGCGCGTAGCCGTCGGCGAGTCGCTCGTCGTTGTCGAGACGGAGGTGTGGACCGTGCTCCTTGGCCGCGGCCCCGATCGGCAGCACCACGACGGCGTCGGGACCGAGGACCTTCTCGGCCTCGAGCCAGGTGAGGTCACGCAAGAAGACAGCTCCCATGACGTGCCCTACGAGAGCGCGAGGACGTCGGATTTGACGCCGTCGACACCGTTGCCGCCTCCCGGAGCTCCGCCCAAGCCCTTCGCGCCCTGATACACGACACCGGCGGCGACCCCGCCTGCGCCGCCGCCCGCGTCACCCCCGGAGCCGCCGGTACCGCCCTTGCCGCCGGCCTTCGACGACGATTGCGCCAAGTCTCCGGCTTGGCCCGGACCGCCCTCACCGCCGTCACCGCCGTCCTGCCCGCGACCTCCGCTGCCGGCCGTCAGGACGCACGTATCGAGCTGCTCGGGGGCATCGAAGGCCAGAAGCGCGATGCTCGCGCAGTCGCCAAAGCAGCACGTAGCGACGTGCGCCACTACCTTCACTCTCCCCACACCAAACGGTACCACGCGACAAACCTCTTCTGCCAGCGACGCGTCGCACCAGGCTTCTCGGCGTCGCCGTCACCTCCGAGCAGAAAGCGAAGCTCGAAGCCGCGCGCCGACGCGCACCTCCGACCCCGCGGGCTGCTTCACGCGATCGATCTCGATCGCGAGCTCATGCGCCGCGCAAGCGTCACTGCCGGTGACCACCTCGCGGCGCCCGTCGGCGCCGCGTCGGTGAGTCAGGTGATCACTGGCCCTTGCGCTGGAAGGCCGGGACGTCCCAGTCCGTATCGAACGCGGGGAAGTTCGCGGTGGCGCGCTCGCGCGACGGAACACGCGCGCTCGCGGGCGCGACGCGGGAGTCCGCGGGAGCCGGGATGCGACGGCTCGAGAACGCCGGAGCATTCTCGCTCGCGCGCGACGCGGGCGCCTGCTGCTGCTGACCCTGGAAAACAGGGCGCTGCGAGGCGTGCGACGGATGCGCCATGTGCTGGCTCGCCTGCGGGATGTACTGGCTAGCCTGCGGTGCGTACTGCATCGAGGGGACCGTCTGGGGCGCCGGCATCGAGAGGCGCGCGCCCTCGTTGAGGCTCGCCATGCGCTCGATCTGCTCGAAGCCCGTCGCGATGACCGTCACCTTGACGTTCTCGCCGAGGGCCTCGTCGATGCTCGCGCCGAAGATGATGTTTGCGTCCTCGTGCGCCATCTCCTGGACGAGGCTCGCCGCCTCCTGGATCTCGCGCATCTTGAGGTCGGGACCGCCGACGATGTTGATGAGGACGCCCGTGGCGCCGTCGACCGAGATGTCGTCGAGGAGCGGCGAGCTGATGGCCATCTCCGCCGCAAGACGCGCGCGGTTGTTGCCCTTGGCGATGCCGGTGCCCATGAGCGCGCGGCCCATCGAGGCCATGACCGTCTTCACGTCGGCAAAGTCCACGTTGACGATGCCGTTCTGCGTGATGAGGTCCGAGATGCCCTTCACGGCCTGGAACAGGACCTCGTCCGCCTTGCGGAACGCGTCGATGAAGGAGAGGTCCTCCTCGCCGAGCATGAGGAGCTTCTGGTTCGGGATGGTGATGAGCGTGTCGACGTGCTCGGTGAGCTGCGCGAGACCGAGCTCGGCGCGGCGTGAGCGCTGGCGACCCTCGAAGAGGAAGGGCTTGGTGACGACGCCGACCGTGAGGGCGCCTTCTTCACGCGCGAGCTGCGCGATGACGGGGGCCGCGCCGGTACCGGTGCCGCCGCCCATGCCGGCGCACACGAAGACCATGTCCGCGCCGCTGATCAGCTCCTTGATGCGCTGGTGATCTTCCATGGCAGCCTTGCGGCCGCGCTCGGGGTCGGCGCCTGCGCCTAGGCCGCGCGTCACCGCGCCGCCGATATTGAGCTTGGTGGGCGCGGCATTGCCATTCAGCGCCTGAGCGTCGGTATTGACGACGATGAACTCCACGCCTTCGAGGCCGAAGTTGATCATCGTATTGACCGCGTTGCCGCCGGAGCCGCCGCAGCCGATGACCTTGATACGCGCCTGGTATTCCTGCTGCTCGTCCGCGAACTCGATCGAAAACGTCATGATCCTCTGGCCTCCCGGGAATTCATTGCAAATAGATCCGCACTACCGAAGCGCCTCTTCCTCGGTATGGCGGTGTAATCAAAACTGATATT
>JAYTOQ010000041.1:0-2190 GCA_043747665.1 Polyangiaceae bacterium
AGCGGCGACGCGGCACCGACGCGCCGGCGCTCACACCCTCGCGAGCTCTTCTCTTCGGCGGCTACGTCTCGAACGGCAGCCAGGGCGGCTACTACGACGTCACGTGGGAGTGGAGCGGCTCATCGTGGAGCCAGCGTTCGTCGACTGGATCGAGCGGACCGAGCGGTGGCAGTGGGACGGCACTACCTGGACCGAGAAAAAGGTGCCAGGCCCTACGGCGCGCTTCGGCGCCGCGATCACGCGACTCGGCGCCAAGCTCGTGCTCCTCGGCGGCACGAACGCGAGCTTCGTCGAGCCCGGCGACAACTGGGAGTGGGACGGCGCCGCATGGACGGAGCGCAGCGTGACGGGCCCTTCGCCCCGCACTCAAATGTGATCGACAGCGCGCGCGCGACAGCCTTGGGCTCGGACTCTACATCGTTCAGCAGATCGTCCTCGCGCACGATGGAACGATCGACATGAAATCCGCCAAGGACACGGGGACTACCTTTCGCATTCAGCTCCCAAGAACAGCAAGGAAGGATCGCGCGGGGAGCGGTCCGCGACGTAGCGCGCTGCACCGGCCGCGGCGACTCACGCGACGCGCGCTCGTCCCCTTTGCGATAGATGTTCTCTGCGCCGAAGAGCGGGCCGCCTTCATCGACGAGGATCGGGATCTTGAGGGTGGGGTTATCTGCGTACGCGGCTGCGTCGAGCGCGGTGAGGTCGAGCACCGGGCAAAGGGCGGGCGCCAAGAGTGTTCGGCGTGAGAAGCACGACATCCGGAAGTTCGCCACGATCAGGCGCGATCGTGGGCGACGCAGCGATGGCTGGCGCTGCCGACCCGCTCGTCACGGCGGTGAGCTCCGCCGAGCTTGCCGGCGCTCGCGGAACGATCTCGCGGCGCCAGGCCGAGCGCGGCGCGAGCACGCCGTGGTAGCGAGTGAGCGGATAGCGGGGAGGCGGGAGGAGCGCCGAGAGCCGTGCGAGCAGCTCGAGCATTGCGCGGTATCGCTTGGGGTGGTCGGTGAGAATCTCCTCGGTGATCACGCTACAGGGCACGAGACCGCTGATGATCGGTGCGCCGGCGACGGGGCTCTTCTTGCTCGAGGCGCCAGTTACGAAGTTCACGAACGTCGTCGGCACGTACTGCGTGCCCACCTTACCGAAGCTGCCAGTCAGGAACACGAGGAGCTTGTGCAGGTAGCTCACGAGCGTCGAGCTGTGGTTCATCTGCACGCCGAGGTCCTCGAAGCTCGAAAAGGCCTTCGCGCGTCTGATGAGCCGCGCGGTTCGTCGCACCTCCGCTTCCGCGATGCCGCCCCGCGCCGCGTACGCCGCGATGGGCACGTTGCGGAGCGCGGCGACGACGGGCTCGAGCCCTTCGGTGCGCGCGGAGACGAACACGTGATCCACGAGGTCCTCCTCGACGAGCACGCCGAGGATCGCCGCGAGGAGCTACGCGTCGTGCTCGGCACGAACGGCGAGGTGGACGTCCGCGAGCGCGGCCGTCTCGGTACGGCGCGGGTCGATGACGATCAACGTGCGCGCCGGGTCCGCGGAGATCTCCTTCAGCGTGACACGCGCGCGCGGGATGGAATGCGAGTGCCACGGATTCTTTCCGAGGAAGAGCGCAACGTCACAATGCTCGAAGTCGGCGCGCGTGCCGTACCCGAGCATGCGGTCGTTCACCCAGAACTCGCCGGTCTTCTCCTGCGCGAGCGCGCTCGAGCGATATCGAATGCCGAGGGCACGCCGCGTCGCCGTCGAGTACGCGCCCGGCAGGTGGTTGCCCTGCCCTCCTCCGCCGTAATAGAAGATCGACTCGCCGCCGTGTGCGTCGCGCACCGCCGCCAGGCGCGCCGCGACCTCGCGGATCGCGGTGTCCCAGTCGATCTCGTCGAAGCCGCCGTCGGGCCGGCGGCGCAGCGGGCGCGTCAGGCGCTGCGGGCCGTTCTGGTAGTAGTCCACGCGCGACGCCTTTTCGCAGGCGTAGCCCTGGGACACCGGGTGCGCATCGTCACCGCGCACGCGCACAACATGCCGGCCGCCAACACCCCCCAGTTCGACTTCAATGCCGCAGTTGCATTCGCACAGGATGCAGGCCGAAGGCAACCAGGGTGCGTGGCCATTGGCAGCGGGATCGGCCGGGTCGGTGGATGCGGTCATGGCAGGTCTCCTGTGCGACGGCAGTGCCTGTGCACTATACTT
>JAYTOQ010000042.1:0-3447 GCA_043747665.1 Polyangiaceae bacterium
ATCGCGGCCGCCGACATCGCGCAGGTCGCGCCGGCGACGAAGACCGCGGCACGCACCGCGGAGATCGCCAAGCTGCTCGCCGAGGCCGCGCCGTTCGTCACGGCGAAGAGCACCCGCATCGCGGCGATCACCCTGCCGGCGGCGCGCTCTCCGCATCCCGAGTGGGGCCCTCTGGGATTCGAGCCGAGCGGCAAGCTCCTCGTGCGCGGACCGAGCGCGGTGCTGCGTGTCGACCCCGATACCGGTGAATCGGCCGATGCCGAGATGCCGGCGTGGCCGACGCAGGTGCTCTCGCCTGACGGCAACAGCCGATGGCTCGAGGCGTATCACGCGTGCGAAGGCGTCGGCCTGCGCGCGACGTTCGCGCCTACCGGTGGCGACAGCGAGATGCGCGACGTGCTGCTGCCGGTCGCGCCGCCGCTCGGGAGCCGCTGCGCCGGCGGTCGTGGCGAGGCGGCCGCGACCATCCCGATCGCGTGGGGGCCTCGCGGGCTCGAGGCGCTCGTGGCCGGCCAGCCGCTGCTCGTCCGCCCGGAGGCGTCGGCGGCATCGGTGATGGCGTCGCCGCTCGGCGAGATGCCGCCGTTCGGCTCGCCGCGATCGGCTGGCGGACGCGCGATGGCGATCGCTACGAGAGAAGGCGTGCTCGTGAGGACGACGAGGTCAGCCCGCTACCGGGCGCCGGAGCTCGAGCCGTACGCGGAGCTCAAGCAGTGCACGACCGTCGACGACGGGTCGCGCATCGCCTGCGTGAAGCGCGGGCGCGTGGTGATCGCGACCTTCGATCCGCTCTGAGATTCGAGCGCGACGGCCGCTACTTGTGCCGCGGCGCCGTCGTGCACAGGACGTCGTCGGAATCGCGTGTACTCTGCAAGCACTGAATCTTGACGTCGTTGCAGCGAATGACGAGGACGCCGTGCGACACGAGGGTCGCGAGCGGGACGCCCGCGCGGGAGACGACGGCGCGGAACGGGGTCTTCTCGTCGCACCCGCCGGCCATGAGGAGATCGATCTGGCGTCCGTTGGCCACCAGCTCCACGCGATCCATGCGCGCCTTGTCGGCGCCGCTGTCCATGGAAAGGACGATGGGCTTCAGCTTGGCGACGAGATCCGCGGCATAGGTCGGCTCGGCCGGCACATCGTCGAGGTGCGGCGCGCGCATCGCCACCATGTACGAGATGGCCTTCTGCTGGATCTCGATCGACATCCCGGACCTCACCATGGTCTGCGGGCGAGGCACGGGGCGCTCCGGCATCGCGATGACGGGGGCCTTCGAGCCGCCTTCATCGGTGGCGGCGCCGCCGTCGGTCATGGCCGTCGCGGCCGTGGCAGTGGCGGGCGTCGCGGGCGTCGCGGTGGCCGCGGATCCGCTGTTCGCCCCATCTTGCTTGTTGTCGCAAGCCACAGAGACGAGCAAGATCGACGATACGATGCAGCCGAGCCAACGCATGCGGGTCGCTTAGCATGCTCCGCCCGGATTATCGAAGTGCTTACGTCATCGCGGCCATGGCCGGCCTGGGCCTCGCGCTGGGCGCAACGGTCGCCGGACCCGCCAGGGCTCAGCAGACGTCGCCGGAGAACGACGCGAAGGACGTGAAGGCGTCGATGCAGTGCGATCGCGCCAGCGAGCCGGGCCGCGTGCGTTGCACCGTGGAGGCGCGGATCGAGGGCGGGCGCACCATCGCGTGGGCAGACGTCGAGATCCTGTCGCTGCCGGAGTTCGCGTCGGCCTTGAAGGGGCGAATCGCCCCGCAGGACGCGGTCGCGCGTGATGCGACGAGCGCGAAGTGGGGGCTCGGCCTGGTCGCGAAGCGCGCCGGACAGGGCGAAGCGCGAGCCCGCGTGCGCATCGTCGCGTGCGAGGCGCCGCGGCCTGTCGCAAGCGGAGGAGCGCAGGCGCCTGCTCCGCGCTGCGCGCCGGTGACCGTCGAGGTCAAGGCGCAGGTCACGGTCAGCGGGTAGCACCGTCACGCGCACCCAGTCACCTGCGCAGACGCGGCGGCGATACTGCATTTGCGAGGCCATGGTTGCCGACGAGCGCGTAGCCGTCGCCTTCGAACCGAAAGACCTCGACCGTCTTCTCGCGGGGATCCACGGGCCAGACGCGGCCCACCTTCTCGCGCGCGAAGATCGGCACGTTCGGAGGTGACGAGGCGGTGCGGGCGGAGCCGTTCGAGGCGGCCGCGATTCCGCCTGAGTTTCTGTGGGGGTGAGACCGACCGCCTCCGCCTCGCCGAGACGTGAAGCCGCCGGTTTCTTGGCGGTTTCGGCGGGTGTTGGTAGAAAATCGAGGATGCACCTCCCGGGGCGTCTGAAGGCGACGACGCTCGGCGATCTGCTGGGCGCGCTTCATCGCGAGCAGTCGACGGGCACCCTCGAGCTGACCGAGAGCAGCGGCCGCGTTCATCGCGTGCACCTCGCGGCGGGCCTCGTGACGGCGGTGGAGCTGGATCGCGCGACGGCGTCGCTCGCGGAGATCCTGCGTCGGGCCGACGAGATCGACGAGGACACGCTTCGTCGCTCGCTGCTACGCGCGATGGCCTCGCGGCGTCTGCATGGCGAGGTCCTGGTGCGCGACTTCCATCTCTCGCCGACGGTGGTGGGGCGAGCGCTGCGCCGTCAGGTGATGATCCGCCTCCAGGTCCTCGAGGAGATGGGCGATGCGCAGGTCGGCTTCCGCGTGACGGTTCGTCCGCCGCGCGGCGCGCTGATCGACGAGCCCCTCGTCGCGCCGGAGTTCCTGGCAGGACGCAAGCGCTCGCGCGACAAGAACGCCGCGGGCTCGCAGAGCGGGACCTACGCGACGAGCGGAGCCGCGGGAATGCCGGGCGGCTGGGATCCGGCGCGCGCGATCGCGTATCGTGCGCTCGGCGTGACGTTCAACGCCGACGCGACCGAGGTGAAGCAGGCATATCGGCGCCTGGTGCGCACGTACCATCCGGATCTCCACCCGGATGCCTCGCACGACGAACGGAAGTCGCTGTCCTCGCGCTTCGCGGAGATCACCGCAGCATACCGGACGCTGGTCGCGTAGACGCTCAGACGGGCCTACAGCGCACCGTCAGCGGCGCGCTAGAGCGCGATGCCCACGAACACCGGCTCGTTCTCGAGCGTCACGCCGAGCTTCGTCTTCACGCCGTCGCGGATCGATCGCGCGAGCGCCAGCAGCTCGCGCGTCGTCGCGCCCCCGCGGTTCGTCAGCGCCAGCGCATGCTTTGACGAGATCGCGACGGCGCCCGCCGCGTAGCCCTTCGTGAAGCCCGCGCGTTCGATCAACCACGCTGCGCTCACCTTCGCGCGGCCGTCGGGCTCCGGGAACACCGGCATCGCCTGGCCAGGGCCTAGCAGCGGCTTCACGCGCTCGCGGAGCGCCTCGACATCGGCCGCCGACAGGATCGGGTTCGTGAAGAACGAGCCCGCGCTCCTCGTATCCGGATCCGACGCGTC
>JAYTOQ010000043.1:0-2783 GCA_043747665.1 Polyangiaceae bacterium
CGCCGCGCGGCTGCTACCATCGCTCCATGGTGGTCGTCGTCCGCTCCTTCGGCGTGGTGCTGCTCGGCATCGTCATGGGCGCGAGCTCGGGCTGCGGACCGAAGGGCGGAGCATCGGGCGGGGCGGTCAATCCCGGAGGCGCAGATCCAGGGGACGACGCACAGGTCCAGCAGGAGGTCATCCGGGAGCGCATGCCCGACGGATCGATCCGCACCACGACCATCACGAAGCGCAAGGTGGCCGCGCCCACGCCGCCCGCTCGACCCGCCGATTCGTGGCCGGCCGATCCGCTGGTTCGCTACAACGTCGAGCAGGTCAACGCGTACCGCGCGCGGGGTGGGCTCCCTCCCCTTCTCTACGATGCGCGTCTCGGCTCGTTCGCGACCGCCGGATCGCAGCGCCTCGCACGAGATCATGTTCCGCATGCGAACTTCGCGGAGAACGCCTCGGGACAGCACTTCGGCTCGCGCAGCGCCGAGAATCAGGGCGATCCAGGCGGTGTGCCGCCGATGGATGCCGACCCGCGCCGGAACGGCACACGGCAGGTCGACATCATGCTGAAGCTCATGATGGATGAGGGCCCCGGTGGCGGGCACTACGACAACATCATGAGCCCGAAGCTGCGCCGCATCGGAGTGGGGATCGTTTACGTGAACACCCGCTTCTACATGACCAACGATTTCTCGGACTGAGCGCGGCCGAAAAAAACGAGGCCATGTCACATGGAAGCGACGCATCCGGAGGCGCCTCCGGACTCGGTGAATGAGCTCACGTGGGTCAACGGACAGCCGGGGTTCGTCATCCGCACCGACGGCGGCACACAGACCGTCCTGACCGTGTCGGTCGAGGGCGACGCGAGCACCCACTTGCGAATCGTGGTCAATCCCGACGACCTCGGCCGACCTGCGATCTAGCCCGCAATTTCAGCCGATCCGCAGGGTCGTGATACGTCTTTGCCTGGGATATGGCGGAGGCTCGCGAAGCATCGTCACGGTGGATCGGCACGGTCCTCCACGACAAGTGGCACATCGACGCGAAGATCGCGCGCGGTGGCGTGGCCACCGTCTATCGCGCGACGCATCGACAGGGCCAGGTCGCGGCGATCAAGATCATGCATCCCGAGTACGCGCGGAACGAGGAGGTGAGAAAGCGCTTCCTCCGTGAGGGCTACGCCGCGAACAAGGTCGGACACCGTGGCGTGGTCCGCGTTCTCGACGACGACGTCACCTCCGACGGCTCGGCGTACATCGTCATGGAGCTTCTCCATCGCGGAGAGCTCCTCGAGGACAAGCGTGTCCGGCTCGGTGGTCGGCTCGGCATCTCCGAGTCGGTCGAGGTCTGTCACCAGGTACTGGACGTGCTCGCCGTCGCGCACGAGAAGGGCATCGTCCATCGCGACATCAAGCCGGAGAACATCTTCGTCCTCGATGACGGCACGGTGAAGGTCCTCGACTTCGGCATCGCGCACTTGAAGGAGCTCGCGCGCCAGCAAGAGGCGACCGCGACCGGCATGCTGCTCGGCACGCCGGAGTACATGTCGCCCGAGCAAGTCCTCGGCAAACGCGGGCACATCGACGCGCAGACCGACGTCTACGCGGTGGGTGCGACGCTCTTCACCTTGCTCTCCGGCGAATCGGTGCACGTGCACGACACGCTCAATGCGCTGCTCGTCGCGACGGCATCGCGCCAGGCGCGGTCGCTCTCGTCGGTCGCTTTCAAGGAGCTGCCGCGCGCGCTCATCAACGTGGTCGACAAGGCGCTCGCCCTCGAGAAGCCACGACGATGGGAGACGGCGCGCGCGATGCAGCTCGCGCTGCGCGAGGTGGAGCCGGGGTCGGCGTCGGCGTCGGCGTCGGCGCTCGCGTCGCCGCTGCCGCTGCCGCTGTCGCTGCCGGAGAAGTCGACGGCTCCAAAGAAGCCGCAGCGTCCCGCCGATCTCTGGGAGCCGACCGACGGCCCCGCGTCGCAGCCGACCGTGAAGAACGCGCCGCCGTCGCGCGCCGCGAGCTCGGACGTTCCGCCGTCCGGCCCGACCGCCGTGATCCCGGTGCGCCCGGGCGGAGCGGATGCAGCGAGCGACCCGTGGACCGACGAGCTCTCCGCGGACGACCTCGACGCGCCGACGGTGGCGACCACGGGTTCGTTCCACGGGCGGGAGGCTCCGGCGCGGCCATCCGCGCTCGTCGCGCGGCCGCCGCTTCCGTCGATGTCCGATGACGAAGGCACTCGGCCGCTGCGACGCGACGAGCGCGTGACGGATCCGTCGACGACGATGCATCTCGATCCGCTGGCGTCGTCGGGGATGCGGCCGTCAGCTGCGCCGCCGCCTCCTCCTGCTTCGTCGTCACCGGCGACGCCCCGGCTGTTGCCCTCGCCCTACACCGGGCCGGCGCCTCCCCGGCCGCCGCCGCGCGACCTCCAGCAAGCGCATTCGCAACAGGCCTTCGCGGCGACCTGGCTCGCGCCGCCGGGCTTCACCGTGCCGCCGCCGCCGCCGCCGCCGGGGCCCATGCGGCCGCCGTCGAGCAGTCTGCAGGCGAACGCGGAGTCACCGCTCTCGACGCTGGTGATGGTAGCGGTCGGCGTCGCCGCCTTCGTGTTCGTGGCCGTCGCGGTGAGCTTCTATCTGTACATGCGCGCTCCGTGAAGGGCCCGACGGGCGCGAGTCGGCATCGCGTGCTAGCCCAGCCGCTTGTCCTCGCTCTCGCTCTGGCCGATCGGCTCCTCGCTCGCGCTGCTGCTCGCGCTCGTGCTCGCGCCGACCGCGTGCTCCTCGACGTCAC
>JAYTOQ010000044.1:0-5561 GCA_043747665.1 Polyangiaceae bacterium
GCTTGGCGAGCGCCGGACAGGGGTCGGCCACGGCGCGACGTGTCGCGCGTGGGACGGAGGCGAGGTCAGGCGGCGACGGGTGGGTCGCGCGAGCGACGCCGCGCGCCGAGAAGGCGGGCAATGGACGCGGGGTCCGTCACGACGGCGCGCACCGTCATGCGGCCTGCGCACCCTGTGCATCGCGTGACGTCCACGTCGAAGGTTCGGCGCAACAGGGTGGCCCAATCCACGCGGGAAAGCGGCGCGTAGAGCGCGACGCCAAGGAGTCGGTCCCAGTGCGCGATGGAGAGGATGTTCGGGGCCACCTGCAACGCCGCCCCCGTCACGAGGAGCGTCGACGTCGGCACAACCGAAGCGCTCGCGACGAGCGCCGCCTCGCCCGTCCCACGCTGCGCAGACGGCCCCAACCCCGGCCGCTCGATGCGCGAGACGACGGCGGCCCCTGGCTCGGCTCTCGCCGCTGCCACGGAGCTCGTGCTCTTCTTTTTCTTGGATGACGACGAGCTGCATCCTGCCTGCGATTCGGGCGGGCGCGGCACCACGCGCGCTCGCCATGGGTGGCGCGCCGCAAGCACCCCGTGCAGCCGCAGAAGGGGGTAGCGCGGAGGCGGAACCATCGCCGCCAGACGCGCGAGACACTCTACCGGCGACATCACGCGCTGCGTGACGCGACCGCGCCCGGCGTTCTTCACGCGGTAGACGACGGGGCCGTCGCGACGCACGCCCAAGCGCGCGAGCGAGAAGGCCGGACGCGCGAGGTAGCGGCACAATCGCTCGCGTGCGAGATCATCGCGGGCGGGGACACGGACGCTGGCGTGCAGGTTGAAGCGCTGGTGCACGGCGGCGTCGGTGATGCGCGGGGGCGGCTCGGCGAGCTCGTGCTCGGCGCGCTCGCCGGTGTCCTTCGCCGTCTCGAGGGTGCCCCGCTGCATCCCCGCGAGGGTCATGGCCTCGCGCCCGCGCGGTGCACGCCCGTCACCGCGCCCGTCTCCACGCGCGTCGTCGCGTGCCCCGCGCGCTTGGCCCAGCGCTGGTAGCGCCGGCGCAGCGCCTCCCAGAAGATGCGCGACAGCGCGCGCAGCACCTCGACAGGCCTCGCAGCTTGCACGAAAACACGACCGCCTTGTCTTCGTGACACACGGGGCACTGGACGTGGACGAAGCCGCACGAGAAGTCCCCGCACTCGAGGTACTTCCGAAACTCCTCCTTGACGTATTTTGGAAGCGGGCCGTCGTACGACTCGCGCGCGTGCCGAAAGAAGTCCTGCAGGTGCTCTGCACGAGACCGAAGAGCACGGTTTCCTGAGGCCGACGCGGGACGTAGGGCGTGGCCAGCCGCGACACGCCGCACCATCAGCAAGCCCAGGGCCCACCACGGGTCGCTGCAATCTCGCGACGTTACGCGCTGCATCCCCTGGCCAGGACACTTCCGCCCTGTCCCCGCGCCACCAATCCACGGAGGTCCCACGCCTCTTCGGAGCGACGTGCCCGTGGAGGATCCGTGGCGCAACCCCCGAGCTCATGGAGAGCGTCGTCGCGAAGGAGGGCATCGAGCAGCACGCTGCCTGGCGCCGCGACCATGACGCCGCGCTCGCGAACGGCAGCGTGCCGACGCTCGTCGTGCGCACGGTGCTTTTGGACCGCGTGCGAAAAGGGCACGCCGGTCAAGTGGACGCCAACGAGGTGTTTGGCGTGACTGCGCGCGAGATGCTCGACGACGGTGCTCCCCCAAGAAGTGCTGTCGGTGCGCTTCGACGATCCCGAGGGCGAGCAGCAGGTGCCCGAGGTCCTCCCGATGATCGTGATCGTGGTCGACGAGTTCGCCGACCTCATGATGCAGCAGGGCAAGGACGTCGAGGTCTGCGTGGCGCGTCTCGCGCAGAAGGCGCGCGCCGCCGGCATGCACGTGAACCTCGCGACGCAGCGGCCGTCAGCCGACGTCATCACCGGCATAATCAAGGCGAACTTCCCGACGCGCATCGCCTATCGCGTCGCGCAGAAGGTCGACTCGCGCACCATCCTCGACGAGCAGGGCGCAGAGCATCTCCTCGGTCGCGGCGACAGGCTCATCAAGCTGAACGGCACGAACGAGACGAGGCGCGTCCAGTGCCTGTGGGTCAGCGAGGCGTTCTCGTTCACAACAAGTCATCCGGGCCGCGGGCTGCACCACCGAGGAGGTGCAGGCCGAACTCGTCCCCATCGATGCGAGTGCCGGAAGCTACGCGGTCCGCGTCACGGTCGACAAGCCGAGGGGCGATGGCGGATTGTCGGAGTTCGATTTCTTGGTCGGCGAGGGTGGTGACGTGCATTGTGACGCGCCCGTAGCGACGACGGCGAACGTATGGACGTGCGGGCTGAAACCGCTCGCGGGCGAAGCGGACGCGTCGAGCGAGGCGGTCCTGAGACGCGCGCGCGGGTCCCTAAAATCATATCACTGGCATTTCTTCTCGACGTCGCGGCCGTCGATGACCACCGCCTTGCCGTCGAGCTGGTCGGGCAGGGTCGAGCGGCCCTCCGCCGGGAGCGGCCCCACGTCCTTCGCGAGGTGATTCATTCCGTTGATCGTCACGACCCGATCGCAAGTCGGCGCGATTGAGTTGATGAAGTTCGCCATGAGCGCATCACGCGTGTTGGTCGCCTCGAGCGAAAACTGCGGGTGCCCGCCGGTCCAGTCGGTGTACGTCGATGCGCCGTCGATGTAGTAAACGCGGACGCCCTTGGACGCGGC
This sequence comes from Polyangiaceae bacterium, assembly GCA_043747665.1. Taxonomy (GTDB): domain Bacteria; phylum Myxococcota_A; class Polyangia; order Polyangiales; family Polyangiaceae; genus Labilithrix. Next base: position 2,728 of record JAYTOQ010000044.1, read on the forward strand.
GTAGTCGAGCGCCGCCAGGTAGCCTTGCGCCGCGGGGTACTCGAGGTCGGAGCGGGCGGAGGCCTCCATGCCGAGGCAATCCCCCGGCTTGAGCAGTTGGTCGATGAGCTCCGGGTACTGGCTTGCGTTGCTCTGGCGTGAGTTGTCCGCGCTGGCGTAGTGATCTTCACCAAGGAGGATTACCTTCTTGCCGGACTGCTCGGCGGCCGCGATGGCCTTGTCCATCTCCGCCTTGGCGGCCTGGCACTCGGGGGAATATTGCGGGTCCGGAGGCGTCGGATCACTCACGCCGCCGCCGCCGCCGCCCCCGCCCCCGCCGCCGCCCCCGCCGCCGCCCCAGTCGCCGATCATGCCCATGAACCACCCCCAGAGTGACCCCGAGTCGCTGAGGTTGGGGACGTTCTCGCGATGGCCAGTCACGACGATCTCCGTCGCCGTCTCATCGGCCGCCGCTTCCGTCTCCAGCCCCGGTGAGAGGGCCGCGACCGTGGCGAGCGCGGCGAGAAGTTTGTGGCAAGTCTTCGAAGAACGAACCATGGAGACCTTTTTCATTGTGATTGAACCTTTGCCTCGTGGGCGCTCGGGGCCGACGCCGTGCACTCTTGCCCCACCTACGGGGCAGCTGTTCGAGCGGTTCCATCGAGGCGCACGGCGCCCGCGACCCAGCCCAAGGTAGCCGCCCATGGCGCGCACGGCGCGTGCATCGCTTCCCTCCGGGGACAAGGTCGTTGTTCCCGGCAATCGTTTGCGGTTCAGGATTCAGGGATCAAGGGTTGGGGTGAACGGTTCTGCAACCGCAACTCTTGCTCCACCCTTCTCAGGGTGTCCTCGCGCACCGAGCCCCGTAGGCGGGGAAGCGGACCGAGTTGCTGTTGCTGTTGCGGTACGCGGCCGGCAGGGTCATCGCATCGTTGTTGAAGCCACCGCCGCGCCACACCCGGCTTTGGCCACCCTCGAGAACAGCACAATCTGTGCACTGCGGCGGGTACGCGCTGCCGTACGAGTCCTGCACCCATTCATGGACGTTGCCAGCCATGTCCGCCTGACCCCACTTGGCGTTCCCGGCACTGACGCTCCCCACCGTCGCGATGTTCGTCAGGCCCGTACACGGCCCGACGCCGTTGTAGAAGCAGCCGTAAACCGCACGGCTCGCGTCCGCCGCTGGCGCCGTCGACCCCCATGGGTAGGTTCGATTGTCGCTTCCGCCGGCGGCGGCGTACTGCCACTCGGCCTCCGTCGGGAGGCGCCCGCCATCCCACGTGCAGAACGCCTCCGCTTCGAACCACGTGATGCAGTTCATCGGACGGGTCTCGTTGCCCCCGACGGCATCCGTCCACGTCGCGTACGCCGCGTCACACTTCACCGCCGTCGCCAGCGCGCTCGCGCTCGCAGGCAGGCTCGCATTCCAGGGGGAGTTCCAGCCCGGGTCGTACGCGTTGTTCGGGTTCTTCCCCGCCCCCGCTGCAATCACGGCCTGCCCCGTGTACGCCGCCACGAACTTGCGGAAACGCCCCACTGTAATCTCGTACGTGTCCAGGCGGAAGTCGCTCACCGCCGCGAGACCTCCGTCACCGTCCCGCGAGCTCGTACCGCACGGCACCAGGCTCGACGCGCAGCAATCGGCGGTGCCGGAGCCGCACGTCGCCGCGAGCCCTTTGCACGACGGCCCCGGATTCCCGGCGCCTGAACCCGAACCGCAAACGATCGCGCTATCCGGCCCCGACGCTGCATCCAAGCGGGTGGCATCCGAGCCGGCGCCGTCCGAGCCGGCGGCGTCCAGGCCCACCATGCCGTCGGCACCTGCGGCCGTCCCGTCCGTCCCGCCATCTACGACGCGGTCTTGGTAATCCCCAATGCCGAGCACGGCGTCGCACGCCGCCAGCGCTCCCCCGAGGACCGTCACCGTCACGAGCGCACGCAGGACGGCACGTCCGCGACGCGGCGCGGTCCACCTCTCGAGGCGCTTCATCGTCTTCTCTCCGCGACGTTCATCACCACGCCCCACCGAGTGATAGCCCGCCCCCGGTCAGTCCGATCAGCGGCGCGGCGCTGAGGCGCGCGCTCTTCGTCTCCGTCGGCGCGCTGTCGCCGCCCTTCGGCGCGAGGAGCACCAACGTCAGCCCGCCGGCCACGAGCACGCCCCCCGCCACAAAGCCGATGGTCGACACGGTCGCCGCACTCTTCGCGTCGCCGATGACGCCCGGATCGCAAACTTTCGCCGACGTATCGCATTGCGGGGCGGACAGCTTGCTCGAAGCCTTGAGCCCGAAGATCGTCCCGACGGCGAGTCCCGCGACCCCCACGCCGGCCGCGATGAAGCCCACGAGCTTCAGCGGACTCGAGCCACCGCTCGTCGGCGATTGCTCCGCGGGGCGCGCCGCGTCGCCCCGTCCCGACGCCGGTTTCGCGGGCGATGCGGCGGCCGGGTGCGGGGCGCCGATCGTGACCGCGACGCTCTTGGCCTTCTCGCGTTCGCGAAGGAGAACCCGCTGCTCCGTCTTCCTTCCGTCGGCGAGCTCGAACACGAACGTGTGCTCGCCCGGATCGACATCGAGCGCGCGACCGTCGAGCTTGCGCGGGCCCTCCTTGCCGTCGATCGAAACCGCCACGTCCACGAGATCGGCGCCTGCGCCGTCCTTGGCCGACAAGATCACCGAGGCAAGGCGTGCTTCCACGTCGGAGAGCCAGTCCACGCACTCCTTCTGCACCACCGCCGAGCAGCTCGCGAAACACTGCTGCAGAAGCTTCCGCGCTTCGAGGAGCTTGCCGGCGTCACGCGAGACCTGCGAGCGCTCGTAGCCGTCTCTGCACGCCGCCGCGTCTTGCGCATGTGC
>JAYTOQ010000045.1:0-3685 GCA_043747665.1 Polyangiaceae bacterium
TCGCAAGAACGCTCGGCGTCCTCCACGGCGTCGCGATCGGCAAGTCGAGCGCGACCACCTCGAACCGACCGAGCGACGATGCGCCGGCGCCGTCCGAGCGCGAGCCGCACTGGCGTTGGGCCGTCGGTGCGGTGCAGCCGGTGCAGCCGGCGATGCCCGCGATGCCCGTTGCCAAGGTAAGGGCCGCCAGGAGCGACTTGGTGGTGTTCCTACGTATCGACCTCCGACGCCCATCGGCTGCACGGTGCGTGCCTCGCGGATGTGCCGGTATCTCCGGGAGACCGGATCATCCCCTCGACGATGGATGCCTCCGCGCGCGCGCGATCACCAGCGCGGCAAGTGCCGCCAGCGATGTCATCGGGAGCACGGGCGAGACGGGTTCGTTGCCGCCTACGTTCGAGGTCGAGCTCAACGCGCACGAAGATGCGGACTTGTCGTCGAACGCGACGCCGGCGATCCCGCTCGAAGGATAGAGCGCGCACACCGCCGCGATGTCGTCGTCAGCGAGAGCCCGCGCCTGATCGGTGCTGCCGTTGCAGCGATCGGACGACTGGCAGTAGCTCGGCGCCATGATCGATCCGTCCACGCTGCTGTGCGCGAGGCCGATGTAGTGCCCGACCTCATGGGTGAGCACGGCCTGCAAGTCGATGCCCTGCTCGTTGTCGCTGAGGCGGTACTCGCGTGTCGTCGCGTTGACCTCGATCGACGAGTAGTCGATGAAGCCATTGGTCTTGCCGTAGGTCTGGTTGGTGAGCGCGAGAGATTCCTCGCCGTCGTCATACGGCCAGCCGTCGTCGCGGAAGTAGATGCCGAAGGAGACCTTCGCCTTGCTCGTCCCCGTCAGCGGGTGCGTGCCGGGGATGTCATCGCCCTCTTCGAAGCGCAGCGACGTGCGCTTGCCGTTGCACGTGACGTTCGACCACGCGTCGAACGCGCGCCGCGTCGACTCGCGCACCTTGCCCATGTCGAGCTTCGCCGTGCCGCCGGCGTGGAAGCGATACGGCAAGGGCAGCGCCTTCCAGCTGAGCGGCGGGCCGCTGCGCGGGCAACCCTTGTCGTCCTTCGTGCAGTCCTCGAGGCTCGGCTCGCAGGCGGTCGAACGGCAGTAGGCCTGCGCCTCGCGCGTTCCTCCGGCGACGACGGCGACGACGACGACGGTGACGACAGCGGCGACGGCGAGCGACGTGACCGACCGCTTCGAATGTCCTGCGTGCCGTGCCTGAGAACCTTGCTTCAACGTCGGCCGAAGTCAGCCGGAGCACGCGACGTGCCATGCCGGTGATCGCGATGATCACCCAGCAAACACGGATGCCGCCTCTGTCGGCGGACGACGAAACCGACGCCCACGTGGATCCGCGACGACTCAGCGCCGTCCGGCCGATGCGGTGGCGCGGACGGCGTGATAAACATGCACCAAGTCCCTTGTTCTCAGGGTTTTCCATGTTCGACCAAGCCCTGCGACGCCCGCGGGTCCTCACCGGCATCGTCCTCCTCGCGCTTGCCACGTCCGTGACGTCGGTGACCCCCGCGCGCGGTCAGGATGCGCAGACGCAGGCGACGGGCCGCACGCTCTTCAACGAGGGTGTCGCGCTCTTCAACAAGGGTGACTTCGAAGCCGCGTGTCCGAAGCTGGAAGCGAGCCTGAAGGCCTATCCCGGCATCGGCACGCGCGGGAAGCTCGCCGAGTGCTACGAGAAGCTCGGACGCTACGCGAGCGCGTACGCGGCTTACCGCGAGGTCGCGCAGCTCGCGACGAGGAGCGGCGATCCGGCGCGCGAACAAGTGGCGAGCGAGCGGGCGAAGTCGCTGGAGCCGAAGCTCTCTTACGTGACCGTGACGGTGCCGCCGGCGAACGACGTTCCCGGTCTCGTCGTCAAGCGCAACGGGCGCGAGGTCGAGCGCGCGAAGCTCGGCTCGGCCGAGCCCATCGACGCCGGGAGCGTCGCGTTCGACGTGACCGCGCCTGGGCGGAGGCCGTTCACCGGCAAGGTGGTGGTGGCACAGGGCCAGGCGGCGAGGTTCGAGGTCCCGGCTCTGGCGCTCGAAGGCGCAGCGGCGCCGCCGATGACGCCGTCGCCTTCACAGTCGCCTTCACCGTCGCCTTCACCGTCGCTCGCGCCCGTCAGCGCCGACGACTCGACCGCGCTCCACGACGATCGTCCGACCTGGCAGAAGCCGCTCGGTTTCGTGCTGCTTGGGGCCGGCGTCGTGGCCATGGGCGTGGGCGGCTACTTCGGGCTGTCCGCGAAGACGAAGTACAACGACGCGTTCGACGGCGGCGGCTGCGACCGAGCCACGAAGACCTGCGATGCGCCAGGACAGGCGGGGGTCGACGATGCGCGTTCGAAGGCGACGCTCTCGACGATCCTCTTCGGCGCCGGTGGCGGTCTCGCGGTGATTGGCGCCGTCGTGCTCCTGACGGCACCGTCCAACCGGACGCGCGCGCTCCACGTCGCGCCGACGACCTACGCCGGCGGCGCCGGTCTGACGCTCGGCGGCCTTCTCTAGGCTCGGAAGGCTAGGTCACGCCTCGCCAAGAGGCGGGTCCCAGTAGATGCGATCGTCGTGCGTCTTGGGGTGGCTCATCGAAGACCCATGCGGCATTCGCGAGCGGTCTCTTCGCCAGGACGCCGATCCCCGCTGCGACGGCGTCGCCGACGGCGCCCTCGAGCGAAGCCCGATCGAACGGGCTGACCGAGCACTCCACGACATCGAAGCGGCGCGACGCGACGCGATGCGATGCGATGCGATCGCGGCGGCGAGCGCCTCGTCGTCACGGCCAAAGACGGTAGATGACAGCGCCGGCGTTCGTCCGGTTGCCGGCGGCGAGGATGCGTCCGTCGGCCTGCACGGCCGCTGCGAACAGCGTGACGTCGACGCCATTCGCCGTTCCCGCCGCCTCGATGACGGCGGTGCCGCCGGCGCCGAACGTGGTGTCCTTGTTTCCGTCGGGACGGATGCGCTCGACCCGCGCCTCTCCGTTCGGCGGCGCGGTATGACCGGCAGCGATGATCGGTCCGTCGGCCTGGACCGCGATGCCGTAGAAGCTGGCAGCGTTGCCGACGCCGTACGCGCGCGCGAAGACGGCCGTGCCCTTCGGCGTCGCGACGCCGGCCGTATAGCCCGAGGCTCCTTGCGTGACGTCGCCCGCGAGCGCGATGGAGCCGTCCGCGAGCCGCGCGAAGGCGCTCGCGCGATAGGTGTTGCCGAAGGCCGCGTTACCGCCGCTGCCGAAGGTCGCATCGAGGACGCCATGCGCGCTGCGACGCGTGGCGAAGTACGAAGGCAGCGCGCCGCCGACCGTGCTGCCGCCGACGAGGAAACCGTCGCCGTCCGCGGCAACGCCGATGAACCGTGCGCCGGCGACCGCGATGGTGGCGCCGCCATTGAAGGTCGTGTCGCGCGCACCGTTGTCGAGGAACCGCGTGATGAGCCCCGACTCGGTCGTTCCGTCGGTGTCGAGCCGCGAGCCCGCGACCACGATGGCGCCGTCGGGCTGCACGGCGACGCCCAGGCCGAACGTCGCGGTCGCGGGCACTTCTGTGGGGAGCCGCACGATGCCGTTGCCGCCGAACGTCTTGTCGGGCGCGCCGGTGGCAAGCAGACGCATCACCGTGAGCTGCCGGCCCGGCGCGGGTAGCGTGAAGCCGACGCAGACGATGTTGCCCTTCGCATCGACGGCGAC
>JAYTOQ010000046.1:0-9964 GCA_043747665.1 Polyangiaceae bacterium
AGCGTCCGCGTCTTCATGGCGTTCCCGCAGACGCTCCCTTCTCGCGAAGGCTCGCGAGGTCGATCACGAAGCGGTAACGCACGTCGCTCTTCAGCACCCGCTCGTACGCCTCGTTGATCTGTTGAATCGCGATGACCTCGACGTCGGAGACGACGCCGTGCTTCGCGCAGTGATCGAGCATTTCCTGCGTCTCCTTGATGCCGCCGATCATCGAGCCGAGGAGCTGCTTGCCGCCCCCGATGAGCGAGAAGGCGTGGATCGACGTCGCGCCCGGCGGCGCACCGACGAGGACCATCGCTCCGCGCGCGCGGAGCAGGCGAAGATACGCGTTGTAGTCGTGCTCGGCGGAGACGGTGTCGATGATGAGATCGAGCTTGCCCGCGATGCGATCGAGCGCGCCCGGATCCTTCGTTACCACGAAGTCGGTCGCGCCGAGGCGGCGCGCGTCCTCTTCCTTCTTGCTCGACGTGCTGAGCACCGTGACCTTCGCGCCCATCGAGGCCGCGAGCTTCACCGCCATGTGACCGAGGCCGCCGAGCCCGACCACGCCGACGCGGTCGCCCTCCTTGCAGTGAAGCTGACGGAGCGGCGAATACGTGGTGATGCCGGCGCACAGCAGCGGCGCTGCGCCGGCGAGATCGAGGCTGTCCGGGATGCGCAGCGCGAATGCCTCGTCGACGACGAGCTCCGTCGCGTAGCCGCCGTACGTCGGCGTGACGCGGTCCATGAGCGTTCCGTTGTACGTCGCAGCCATTCCCTTGGTGCAGTACTGCTCGTGGCCTTCGGCACACGGCGGACAGTCGCGGCACGAATCGACCATGCAACCGACACCGGCTTTGTCGCCGACCTTCACCTTCGTGACGTCCTTGCCGACCTTCGTGACAATGCCCACGACCTCGTGGCCCGGCACCATCGGGAACATCGCGCCGGTCCACTCGTCGCGGGCCTGGTGAATATCCGAATGGCAGACGCCGCAGAACTTCACGTCGATGACCACGTCGCGAGGACCAGGTTCGCGGCGCTCGATGGTCATCGGTTCGAGTCGTTTGCCTGCTGCGGGGGCGCCCCATGCCTTGATGGTGTTCATTCTCTTGGTCTTACAATGGGCGCCGCTCGCCATCGAGCCACGAATTGCCGCAGGTATTCGATCTTCACGGTCGAGGTGTTGGACGAGAACCGCGGCACGCGAGGCGCAGCAACCGAGCGACGGCCTTCTCGATCGAAGGATGAACCGCCATCGCCTCGAGCGCAGCAGCCACCGGCACCCACGAGGCGCCGAGATTGTAAGGTGCATCGACCACCACTGGGACCGCGAAGTCGAAGGCGTCGTCGAGCTCCGCCGCGAAGTAGTGTGTCGTGACCTCGTAGTCGACGCCGGCCCAACGAAACGGGTAGGTCTCGACGAGCTCCACGTCGCGGTTGACGGAGACGTGGAGGCCCGTCTCCTCGAGCGTCTCGCGCCGCGCGGTCTCGGCCGGGGTCTCGCCCGGCTCGATCCCACCGCCCGGCGGAAAAAGAGCCTCGAGGTTCGTCACCGGATCACGCAGGCGGACGACGAGGAGGTGTCCCTCCGCGAGGCAGATGGCCGACGCTCGGTCACGCTTCACGACGGATGGCTCACGGATAATCGGTATAACCCTTCGGCCCCGGCGTGTAGAAGGTCGACATATCGGGGGCCGTCAGCTCCGCGCCGGCCGCTAGCTTCGCGGGCAGCGTCGGATTGGCGAGAAAGGTGCGACCGAAGGCCACGAGGTCGGCCTTCTTGTCCTCGAGGACCTTCTCGGCGCCCGCAGCGTCGGTGAAGCCGCCCGCGAGGATGAGCGGCCCGTGGAACGTCTTTCGGATGTCAGCGAAGAGCTCGGGCTTCGGCTTCGGCGCGCCCATCGAGCTGTGATCGACCAGGTGCACGTATGCGATCTTTCGCTCGTCGAGCTCCGCGGCGAGCGCGAGATAGAGCTGATCGGTCTGCGCGTCGGGCGCGCTGCCGTTGAAGACGCCGTACGGCGAGAGGCGGATGCCGACGCGGTCCGCGCCGATGGCGGCGATCGCGGCATCGACCGCGGCCAGCGCGAAGCGGATCCGGTTCTCGACGGAGCCACCCCAGCGATCGCTACGCTGGTTGCTCGACGTGCTCAGGAACTGCTCGATCAGGTAGCCGTTCGCGCCGTGGAGCTCGACGCCGTCGAAGCCAGCGACCTTCGCCTTGGCCGACGCATCGCCGAACTCGCGGATGGCCGTTTCGATGTCAGCCTCGGACATCGGCTCTGGCACCGGGAAGGGCTGCATGCCCTCCGCGTCGGTGTACATCTTGTCCGGCGCGGCGACCGCCGACGGACCGAGCACGCGCGCGCCGGCGGGCAGGTTCAGCGGGTGGCTCACACGCCCCGTGTGCATGAACTGCACGAAGATCCGACCGCCCTTGGCATGCACGGCCTTGGTCGTCTTCTTCCAGCCTTCGACCTGGGCGTCGGAGTAGAGACCCGGGATGCGCGCATAGCCGAGGCCGTTCGGCGACGGCGACGTACCCTCGGTCACGATGAGGCCAGCCGTCGCGCGCTGCTCGTAGTACGTCGCGACGAGCTCGTCGGGCACGTTGCCCACGGAGCGATTCCGCGTCATCGGAGACATGACGATGCGAGAGGGAAGCTCGAGCGAGCCGAGCTTGAACGGCGAAAAGAGGAGCCGGGCTGACATGGACGACTTTGGATGCCGGAGGCGACGTCGTCGTTGCGTCCCGATGCTGCCAGCGAGCGTCCTTAGCGGACCGCGATTCAGGGCGTGAGGCGCCACACGGCCATCGCATAGCCGTCGGTCCCGTTGCCGCTGGTGCCGCTGATGACAGGTCGATCGAGCGCGTCGATCCTCACCGACGTCGCGTTGTCCGTGATTGGCGTGCCGCCGTCGCCGAGGCTGCTCGCGGTGCCGGCCTTGTCGAACAGGCCCCCCGTGGCGAAGGTGGCGTCGAGCGCGCCGCTGGCGGTCAAGCGCCAAACGGCCATGTTGCCGCCGCCGCCCCCGACGACGACGATGCGGCCCTTCGAGTCGACCGCGAGTCGGCCACCGAACGTGACGTTCGCGTTTTTTGGCGACGGAAGGATCGTAAAGCCGTTCGTGCCGAACGTCGTGTCGATGCTGCCGCTCGAGGTGAGGCGCGTCACGTACGCGCGGTAATGGCCCGCGGCATCCTCGGTAGAGCCGCCGACCACGATGCGACCCGCGCCGTCGACCGCCAGCCCGGTCGTCGAGTCGAACGCGGTCGCGCCGACGCCTCCCGCGACGCCCGTGACCAGCCGAAGACCCGTGTTGTTGAAGCTGGTGTCGAGCGCGCCGGCCGCCGTGAGACGGACGACGAGTCCCTCCGTCGCCGCGCCGTTGAACGAGATAGCCGCGAGCACGATGCGACCGGTCGCGTCGATCACCACCCTGTTCGCCATATCGAACGGGTTCGACGATGGGCTCGACGCGCCATGCTCGGAAAAGAATCCGTTGGGGGCCGCGAAGCCGGCTGTGTCGAGCACTCCGGACGACGAGTGACGCCAGACACAGAGGTCGATGTTCGACGGCGACACCGTGCTGAAGCCAGCCACCAGGATGTTGCCCGCTGCGTCGACCGTGATCCCGGCGCCGTAGTCGTAGTCACCCGCGCCGACGGTGCTCGTCGCCCCATAGAAGCCGGTGCCGCCGCCGAGCGTCGTGTCGAGCGCGCCCGCCGTCGTGAGGCGCCACGTCGCCATGTAGTACGGAGAGTTGTTGTTGCTCTGTCCCGTGACGATGGGACGGTCTTGCGCATCGATCGCGATGGCGGCGGCTGCCTCGAACGTGGCGGCGACGAACGAGCCGTTCTTCAGCCAGACGCCGTTGGTGCCGAAGGCAACATCGATGGCGCCCGCGGAGGTGAATCGCCAGACCGCGGCCTTCGTGTCGGCTCCACCACCACCGGCGGCCCCCATCGACGAGCCGGCAACGACGATGCGACCGAGCGAGTCGATCGCGAGATCGTCTGCCTGCTCGTAGGTGCCGTTGTTCGAACCGATCCGGGTGATGAACCCCTTGCTGTTGAACGTGAGGTCGAGCACCCCGCTTGGAGCCGCGGCGGGCGCGTCGAGCGGCGCATCGACGGACGCGTCGGTCGACGGAAGCGCCGCGTCGCGCTGGGTCCCCGCCTCGACCTCCGGAAAGGCCCCGCCTTCCGGCGGAACGAACGCCTGCTGCGCCCGACCCGAGTCGGCCTCGCACGCGTAGACGGTGGTGCTGCCGAGAGAGACGAGGAGGAGGAGCTGCAAGCGAGGACGAGGGCGCATACGATCGAATTCTGACTGATCCAGCCCGGCGAGTCATGAGCGTTTCGTGAGGGTTCCGTGAGAAGGCGTCGTGAGGATGCTCACGCAGCGATCGGGAACCTGTCAGACTGGCAGATCCTCATGAACGTCACTCGCCTCCCCATACGCGTCGTCGCCAATCCGCGGCGCGTGATCGCTCGATCGTTCATTCCGGGGGGACCATCGCGGATCCGGGCGGTCATCGAGCGCGTGCGCGCGCTGCCGGATGCGGAGGTATCGACGATGGTGGCGGCGCTCGTCGCCGACTACCGGCAGCGACACAAGGACGTGCGCGGGATCTTCCGACAGAGCTACGCGATCGCCAATGCGCTCATCGGTGAGCTTGCCGACCCCAGCGAAGAGCGGCGCCTGCTCCTCGGCGCGTACTTCACCAACGAGTACTCGCTCGAGTCGGTCGCGCTCTTCAATCCGTCGATGGTGGCGCATCCCGATCAGAACGGCGTGCCGCGGGGCTCGACACGCTTCGTCATGAGCCTTCGCGCATGCGGTGAGGGGCACATCTCTTCCATCGAGTTCCGCACCGGTATTGTCGACGCCGAGCATCGCGTCACCATCGACCCGCCCACCAGGTTCGCGCTCACCGCGCGCCCCGTGGACGATGCGCTCTACGACAAGGAGAGCTACGTCCTCAAGCTGCGCGAGATGAAAGCGCACCGTCCGATCGCCGAGCAGGTCCTCGCGGTCCTCGACGCGCGCTTTACGGTGAGCGACCTCAAGTACGCGCTCGAGCGGTGCCGCCCCGAGGCCGAGCGCACGCAGTACAAGGAGCTCGGAGACAACATGCTCTGGCTGGCTCACTCGAACTACGAGCTCGACTTCTCACCCGATGCGGAGCTCTCCGAGCGCGTCATCTTTCCGGTGAGCGAGAGCGAAAGTCGCGGCATCGAGGACGCCCGCTTCGTGCGCTTCGTTCATGCCGACGGTCGTGCCACCTATTACGCGACGTACACCGCCTACAACGGAATGCGCGTCCTCCCGCAGCTCATCGAGACCAGCGACTTTCGCCATTTCAAGATCAATACGCTCAACGGGATCTGCGTGCAGAACAAGGGAATGGCGCTCTTCCCGCGCAAGGTGGGCGGGCAGTACCTGATGGCGTCGCGCCTCGACGGCGAGAACATCTACCTGCTCGCCTCCGACAACATCCACTTCTGGAACGAATCGAAGCTCGTCTACGCACCCAAGTACCCTTGGGAGTTCATCCAGGTCGGCAATTGCGGCTCGCCGATCGAGACCGACGCAGGATGGGTGCTCCTCACCCACGGCGTCGGTCCCATGCGGCAGTACTGGCTCGGCGCGTTGCTCCTCGACCTCGAGGATCCGTCGAAGGTGATTGGCTCGCTGAGCGAGCCGCTGCTCGTGCCCAACGCCGACGAGCGCGACGGCTACGTCCCGAACGTCGTCTACTCGTGCGGGGCGCTGCGCAACGGCGATCACCTCATCGTTCCGTATGCCGTGAGCGACAGCCATACCAGCGTCGCAACGCTGTCGCTGACCGAGCTCGTCGAGCGCTTGCTCGCGAACGCGTGACGCCGTGATCGACGAGCTCGTCTTCCGGCCGCGCGACGTCGACCTCGCGCGGTCGCCGCTTCGGCGCACGCTCGGCGCGCCCACGCATGTCCTCGGCGCCTTCAACCCAGGGCTCGCGCGGCTGCCGAGCGGCAACCTGCTCCTCATGGTGCGCGTCGCGGAGGCCCTGAGCGAGCCGGTCTCCGCCGGCAACGCCCACGCGATCCGCTGGACGCCCGAGGGCTATGTGCTCGACGCCCATCCCCTCGACTCGGTGGACATGACCGATCCGCGCCAGTTCGCGCTGCGCGGGGGACCGCACCGGCTGCTCGCGTTGACGTCGCTCTCGTGGCTGCTTCCCGTCGAGCTGACGCCGGACGGCCGCGCGATCGTCGCCGTCCACTACCACCGCGCGATCGAGCCCGCCGCGTCGTACCAAGAGTACGGCGTCGAGGACGCGCGCATCAGCAAGATCGGCGACCGCTGGTACATGACGACGTGCTCGGTGAGCGCCGAGCGACACTGCAGCACGCTCCACGTCTCGACGAACGGCCTCGATTACACGCTCCTCGGCATCGTCCTCGATCACCAGAACAAGGACATGGTCCTCTTCGAGGGCAAGGTGAACGACCGCTTCGTCGCGCTCACGCGTCCGCTCGGCGAGGTCTACTTTGCGTACCCGGAGTCCAGCGCGTACGCCGGCGGCCCTTCGATCCACCTCGCCGCTTCGCCGGATGCGCTCCACTGGAAGCCCTTCGATCGCCCGGGGATCCGTGCGCGGAAGGGCTCGACGTCGAGCATGAAGGTCGGCGGCGGGAGCCCGCCCATCCGCACCGAGCACGGATGGCTCGCCGTCTATCACGGCGTCGAGACACGCGAGACGGTCGGCATCTATCGCAGCTTCTGGGCGATGCTCGACCTCGACGACCCCAGCCGGATCTGCCGCCTCGAGGACGACGCGCCGCTGCTCGAGGCGAATCCGCAGCTCACACGCTCGATCGCCGATCAGCTGTATCTCCCGAGCCCCGTCGTCTTCACCACGGGTATCGCCGACGGCGGTGACCACTACGTCGTAGCGTCCGGCGAGGCCGATCTCGCCTGCCGCATCACGCACATTCCCAAGGAGCGCTTCGCGTGAGCGCCGCCTGGTGGCAGCGTGGCGTCATCTACCAGATCTATCCGCGGTCCTTCCAGGACAGCAACGGCGACGGCATCGGTGACCTGAAGGGTATCGAGTCCCGCCTCGATTACCTTTTCCATCTCGGCATCGACGCTATCTGGATATCGCCTATTTACCCATCGCCGATGGTGGACTTTGGATATGATGTCGTCGACCATTGCGGTGTCGATTCGCGCTTCGGTAGTCTTGCCGAATTCGACAGCCTGCTCGCGGCCGCTCACGCAAAGAGCATCAAGGTCATTCTCGACTTCGTTCCCAATCACACCTCCGATCAGCACCCCTGGTTCCTGGCGAGCAAGAGCGCGCGCAGCGACCCGCAGCGCGACTGGTACATCTGGCGCGATCCCGCTCCCGGCGGCGGACCGCCCAACAACTGGATCAGCGACTTCGGCGGCTCGGCCTGGACATGGGACGAGCGCACCGAGCAGTATTACCTGCACGCGTTCCTCGAGCAGCAGCCCGACCTGAACTGGCGCAATCCCGCGGTCTGCGCCGCGATGTACGACGTGCTTCGCTTCTGGCTCGCGCGCGGTGTGGACGGGTTCCGGATCGACGTGCTCTGGCATCTCGTGAAGGCCGAGGGCTTTGCCGACAATCCGCCGAACCCCGCGTATCGCCCGACCATGGGTGAGATGCACCGCGTGCTGCAGCTCCACTCTACCGACCAGCCCGAGGTGCACGCCATCGCCGCCGAGCTGCGCCGCATCGCCGACGGCTTCGGCGCGCGTGTCCTGATCGGCGAGATCTACCTGCCGCTCGAGCGGCTGATGCACTACTACGGCCCCGAAAACACCGGCGTTCATCTGCCCTTCAACTTCCAGCTCGTCGACGCGCCATGGGACGCGCCCGCGCTGCGCGCCGTGATCGCGGAGTACGAGGCTGCGCTGCCGAGCCCGGAGAGCTGGCCGAACTGGGTGCTCGGCAACCACGACCGCCCGCGCATCGCCTCGCGGATCGGGGAGGCCCAGGCGCGCGTCGCCGCGATGCTGTTGCTCACGCTTCGCGGAACGCCCACCCTCTACTACGGCGACGAGCTCGGCCTCGGCCATGTCGAGATTCCGGCTTCATGGGTGCAGGATCCACGCGAGCTGCGCGAGCCGGGGCTGGGGCTCGGGCGCGATCCGGTGCGCACGCCGATGCCGTGGGACGTGACGCCGAACGCCGGGTTCACCACCGGAGCCCCGTGGCTTCCGCTCAACGCCGACTGGGCGACGCGCAACGTCGCGCAGCTCGCGGCCGCGCCGGGCTCGATCCTCGCGCTCCACGAGCGGCTGCTCGCGCTGCGCCGCGCTCACCCTGCGTTGTCGATCGGCGACATCACGCTGCTCGACGCCGTCGATGCTGCGCCCGACGTTCTCGTGTACGAGCGCCACCACGACGGCGATCGGCTGCTCGTCGCGCTCAATCTCGGCAGCTCGTCGCAGGCGCTGCGCGTGCCGGCATGGCTGGGCCACACGCCGCTGCTCTCCACCCTCGAAGGTGAGCATGCTCCGGGGCGCGCTGCGCCTGGTGACGGGCGCATCGTGCTTCGTCCCGACGAGGGCGTCATCTTCGAGCGAGGGCAAGCGTGAGGCAACCATCGATGCGTATCGCCATGCTCGCGCCGATCTCGTGGCGGACGCCGCCACGCCACTACGGCCCGTGGGAGCTCGTCACGAGCCTGCTCACCGAGGCTCTCGTCGCGCGCGGCATCGACGTGACGCTCTTCGCGACCGCCGATTCGATCACCGCTGGCAAGCTGGCCGGGGTGTGTCCACGCCCGTACTCGGAAGACCCGACCATCGACGCGAAGGTCTGGGAGCTGCTGCACGTCTCTCACGTCTTCGAGCGCGCAGGCGAGTTCGATCTCATCCACAACCAAGCGGACTTCGTGCCGCTCGCGTTCTCGCGCTTCACCGAGGTCCCGGTCGTCACCACCATCCATGGCTTCTCGTCGGAGCGGATCGTGCCGGTGTTCCAGCGGTACCAGGACCGCGTCTCGTACGTCGCCATCAGCGAGGCCGACCGGCATCCGGACCTGCGCTACGCCGCGACCATCCACCACGGCGTCGTGCTCGACGAGCTCCCCTTCGACTCCTCGGGCAGCGATGATCTCCTCTTCTTCGGACGCATCCATCCCGACAAAGGCGCCGCCGAGGCCATCGAAGCGGCGCACCGCGTGGGACGCCGCCTCGTGATGGCCGGCATCGTCCAGGACCAGGGTTACTTCGAGCGCTCGGTCGCGCCGGCCGTCGACGGAGCGCGCGTCGTCTACGACGGGCCGGTCGGCGGCACCGAGCGCACGCGGCTGCTCGGAGGCTCGCGCGCGCTGCTCCATCTCATCAACTTCGACGAGCCGTTCGGCCTCTCGGTGATCGAGGCCATGGCCTGCGGAACCCCGGTCATCGCAAGCAATCGCGGCGCGATGCGCGAGCTCATCGAGGACGGCGTCACGGGGTTCCTCGTCGACAACCTCGATGGTGCGGTTGAGGCCATCGATCGCATCGGTGAGATCGATCGCGCGGCCTGCCGTGCTTCGATCGCCGCGCGCTTCACCGTGGATCACATGGCGGATCGGTATCTCGCGCTCTACCGCACGCTTCTCGGCTGACTCGACCGCCGCATTCGACTCGAGCGACACCGCACCGCAACGGCCGCGCGCCTTGCGCCGAGCCGGCTCCGCGCGCATGGTTCACGCCGGCCCGACTCCGCGGTCCGTGCGAGGGACCATGACTGAAAACGGCCACCGGCAGAGGTCCCTCCACACCATCGCGATGCTCGGCAATCACCTGCCGAGGCACTGCGGGATCGCGACCTTCACGACCGATCTCTGCGACGCGATCGGCCGCGAGATGCCGGAGATCGACTGCTCCGTGCTGGCCATGAACGACGCGGGCGCGAAGCACGCGTATCCGCCGCGCGTGCGCTTCGAGATCCCGGAGGGCGACGTGAGCGC
>JAYTOQ010000047.1:0-14730 GCA_043747665.1 Polyangiaceae bacterium
CATCGCTTCGAGGTCGCCGTCGAAGCCGTGCTCGGTCTTCACGACCAGATTGAAGCGTCGCTCGCCTTCGAGCACCTCGCCCGCGCTGTGGCCGACGGCAATCGTCTCCGTGAGCTGATTCACGTCCTGGACGGTGAGGCCGTAGCGCGCCAGCTTTCTCCGGTCGGGGACGATGCGAAGGTAGCGGAGCCCGCTCACCTGCTCGACGCGAATGTCGACGGCGCCGTCCACCCCCCGCAGCGTGGCAGCCACGATCTTTCCCGCCCTGGCGAGCTGGTCGAGATCGTCTCCGTAGAGAACGACCGCGACATCCGACTTCACGCCGGCGACGAGCTCGTTGGTGCGCATCTGGATGGGCTGGGAGACCGCGCCGCCGAGCTCGGGGACGTCGCGCTCCATGACGGCAGCCAGCTCCTTGCCGATATCGGCCTTGGTGACGCCCTTCCGCCATGTCGATGATGGCTTCACCTCGACGTAGACGTCCGTCTGCTCGATGCCCATTACCTCGGTGGCGATCTCTGGCGCGCCCGTGAGACTGACGACGTGGCCGACCTCGGGGATCTTGCGGAGCGCGCGCTCGAGGCGCAACGAGGTCTGCACCGACTCACCGAGCGCCACGCCAGGCAGTCGCCGCACCTCGATGAGCGCGTCGCCCTCGTCGAGCTGCGGGATGAACTCGCCGCCGAGCCTCGATGCGACCACCACGGTCGCCGCGAGCGCCGCCGCGGTGATGCCGAGCGTCAACCACCGCCTCGCCATCGCAGCGCCGAGGATGGGCACGAAAACGCGGTGGATCTGGCGCAAGAGCCAGGTCTCGCGGTGCTCGGCCTTCGGCTTCACGATGTAGCTGGTGAGCACCGGGACGACCGTGAGCGACATCACGAATGCGCCGATCAGCGCAAAGAGCACGGTGGTCGCCATCGGCCGAAAGAGCTTCCCCTCGATCGCGGTGAGCGTCAGGATCGGCACGTACACGAGGGCGATGATGACCTCGCCGAAGACGCTTGCCGAACGCACCTCGAGCGCTGCCTCCTCGACGATGTGCATCCGCTGCTCCTCGTCGAGCGGCGCAACGGAGCGATGCTGCGCCTCCGAGAGCCGGCGAGCAGCGTTCTCGACGATGATCACCGCGCCATCGACGATCAGCCCGAAGTCCACGGCGCCGAGGCTCATCAGATTGCCCGACGTCCCGGTGAGGTTCATGCACATGAGCGCGAACAGCATCGCCAGCGGGATGGTGAGCGCCACGACAAGGCCAGCGCGGATGTCGCCCAGCATGACGAACAGCACGCCGATCACGAGCGCCGCTCCGATGAGAAGGTTCTCCTCCACCGTGCCGATGGCGCGGTTGACGAGCGCGGATCGGTCGTAAAAAGGCTCGATCCGTGTGCCCTTCGGCAGCGACGGCTGGATGGCGTCGAGCTTCGCCTTCACCGCTTCCGTGACGGAACGTGAGCTCTCGCCCATCAGCATCATCGCCACACCGACCACGACCTCGCCCTCGCCGTCGCGCGTGGATGCGCCACGGCGGAGCCGGGGACCGAACCGGACGTCGCCGACCGTGGCGATGGTGACGGGAGCGCCCTCGCTCGTCGCGGACACGACGATGCTGCGAACGTCGTCGAGGCTCTTCACCAGGCCCTCGCTGCCCACCAGGATCTGCTCCTGGTCGTGCTCGATGTAGCCACCGCCGGCATTGGCGTTCGAGCGTCCGAGCGCGTCGATCACCTGGGCGACGGAGATACCCGTCGCGAGCAGACGCTTCGGGTCGAGCACCACCTCGTATTGCCGGCCCGCGCCGCCGACGCTGTTGACCTCGACGATGCCCGGCACGGTGCGTAGGGCCGGCGCTATTTGCCAGTCCAGGATCTCCTGCACCTTCATCAAGCTCATGGAGTCGTTGCGGACGACGAATCGATAGATCTCGCCGAGCGCGCTGGTGATGGGCCCCATCTCGGGCTTGCCGTGCTGCGCGGATACATGATCTACGGCCTCGCGCATGCGCTCCGCGACCAGCTGTCGGGCAAAATAGATGTCGACGTCATCACGGAATACCACCGTGACCAGGGATACTCCGTACTTCGATATCGACCGGATCTCGGTAGTGCGCGGTATTCCTGCCATCGCGCGCTCGACCGGTATCGTGACGTATTGCTCGACCTCCACCGGCGACAGCGCGGGCGCCGCCGTGATGACCTGGACCTGCACGTTCGTGATGTCGGGAATCGCGTCGATGGTCAGCGTGTACGCCGACCGCAAGCCGATGATCACGAAAAGGATTGTGGCCACGAGCACCACCGCTCGGTTTCGCAGCGAGACGCGGATGATCGCGCCGAGGAAGGCCATCATCAGTCTTGCTCCCCGAAGGTGCCCTTGAGGACCATGCTCTTCAGCGTGAAGACACCGCGTGTGACGATCGGCTCACCGGCCTGGAGCCCGCTGAGCACGCGGACCTTCCCGACGGCGCTCTCGCCGATCACGATCTCGTGGAGCTCGAAGGTCTCGTCGCCAGTGCGGACGAACACCACGGGCTTACCGGCGATCTCCGTGACCGCCGATCGCGGGACGATGAGCACCGGCTCCTTGGGAGTGTCGTCGCCCGACTCGACGCGAGCGCCTCCGAAGAGGCCAATCCGGAGGAGACCGCGCCGGTTGGTGATGCGGATCCGTGCTGTCAGCGTGCGCGCGACCGGATCGATCTGTTGCCCGAGCACCTCGATGGTCCCCTCGAAGTGCTCCTTCGGATAGGCGTTGAGCTCGACCTCCGCTCGAGCGCCCTCGTGAAGGCGGCCGAGGTCCTTCTCGAAGACGCGGCCGAGAAACCAAGCCTCGGACAGATCGGCGATGCTGCCCAGCGTCTGATCGGCGCTGACCGGCTGACCGACGACGGCATCACGCTTCGTCACGACGCCGGTGATGGGCGCCCGTAGGTTGAGGAGCACGCCGGTGCCCCCGCCGCCTCCTGCTCCCACGGCTGACAGTTGCTCGCCGAGCGCTCTGCTCTCGGCGTCGAGCGATTGCGCCTCGGCCTCGGCGTCGAGATACGCCTGCTGCGATGCCAGCCGGTTCTCGAGGAGGTCCTTGAGGCGTTCGGCATTCGCGCGCGCGGCCTTCGCCTTGCCAATCGTTGCTGTGTACGCGCCGCGCACCTTGCCGAGATCCGGGACGCGAACGACGACCATCACGTCGCCTTTCTTGACCGTCGCGCCGTCTTGAAAACGCACGTCCTCGACGCGGCCAGCCAGCGTCGACGAGATGCGCGCGCTGCGGTCGGGGTCGGCGACGATCTCGCCGGGGAGCACGACGCTCGCGCCGAGCATCTCCTTCGTGGCGGGTGCGACCTCGAGCTTCGCGTTCGTGAAGACCTCGCGGGAGAGATGCACGGTCTTCGGCAAGCCCTCGTGCTCGTGCTCGCCGCCGTCCTCGGTGGAGGTCTTCTCGGCGCTGGATCGCGCCTCGCCGTGCTCGTTGGTCTCGGTCTTTCGAGGGCAACCCGTGCAGAGGAGCATGAGGACGAGAAGACCGATGCTGCTGGACGGCTTCATCGCTGACCCCTTTCGAGCGGCAATCCCGCGGCTCTAGCGAGCTCCACGGACGCGACGCACAGCGCGTGTCGCGCCTCGACGCTGGCGCGGAGCAATCCGATCAGCACTTGCTCCGACACGAGCGCGTCACGGAGGGCGAGCCTTCCGGCCTCGATCTCGCGAGCGATGGCCTCGATCCCCTGCTGCGCACGCGCGAGTCGTTCGGGAGTGAAGGCCTCGCGCTCGCGCCGTCGGGTCTCGAAGTCGGCGAGCGCGCCGAGGAGCGCGCCTCGCGCCTGACGTCGCGCGCGCTCGGCCTCGGTGCCGGCCCGCCGCGCGAGCGCGTTGGCCTCGGCGATCTCGCCATTGAACGTGCGACCGACCGGCTGGGGAAGGGGAATGGGAAGTGATACGCCGACGCCGAGCACACGCTCGTTGAAGCCGTCGTTCTGCGCGAACACCGAGACGGTGACGTTCGGCACGCGCGCGCGTCCGAAGGCGGTCGCCGTCGCTTGCTGGGCCTTACGCTCGGCCTCGAAGGCCTGCACCTCGGGACGCTCCGAAGCATCGCGACCAGCCGCGCTGCGGACTTCCGCCTCGACGCCGCGCAGCGGCTCGAGATCGCCGGTGACGGCCACGGGGGCGAACGTGTCCGAGCCGAGGAGCACGCCGAGCGTGACCCCGGTGGTCCGCGAGCGCCGCTCGGCCGCGAGCTGGCTCTGATCGATGGAGACCCGGGCGGCGTCCGCGACATCGGCTTCGACCCCCGCGAGCGCACCGCGATCGGCCATGGCGCGCGCGACGGTCGCGATCTGGGCCGACACGACGGTGAGCCGCGACGTGAGGCGCAGCTCCTCGGCAGCCGAGAGCGCGTCGAAGTATGCGAGCCACGCGAGCGCGGCAGTGTCGCGTCTTGTCGCCGCGATGCGATGTCCTTGCGCGATCTGCTCGAGCTCGGCCGCGTGCCGGCGCGCCGAGCGCTGTCCAGCGATCTCGATCTGCTGCTCGAGCGCCGCCGACCAGTTCGTCACCCCTGCGCCGCCGAAGTCGCGCCGCGCGCCGGTCAGCGAGAGGACCGGGTTGGTCGGTAAGAGGGGAGCCTGCGCGACGGCTCGCCCTTCGAGCGCCTCCGCCGTCTGGCCCTCGACGCGCACGGCGAGGCTCGCGCGCAGCACGCAGTCCACGACATCCGAACGAGACACGGCACTGCACGACGTCTCGGCGCCGGCATGCGCCGATGCCAACGCCGCCGCGGCGATCGCCGCAACGCATAGAAGCTTCTTCACGATGAACCTCCGGCTCACGACGCGCGCCGTCGATCGATTGCTCGAACGGCGACCACGCGCAGGCGAGCGCACGCACCGATGCGCGCACCCGTAGCAGCTCAGGACGAGAGGTTCGTCGGTCGCGGCGGGCGGTACACGCTGGAGCGATGCGTCTGTCGCGGAGCTCCGAGCTCGACGAACCACGGCTTCACGACGTCGACCTGCGGCGCGAGCACCTGTACCGCGGCGTCGTGGACGGCCTGCGGCAGCGCTCGCAAGAAGCCGCTTGCGCCGTGGCACGAGGGGCATCCGGGCGGGCAATCATGAGACGGGTCGTCGCCCGAAGAGCAGTCCTCGTCGACGTGCGCGGAGCCTTCGAGAGCGTCGGCGAAGTCGTCGGCGAAGTGGATGAAGCCGGTGCAGTGAACGGCCACCATGAGCACGAACAAGCGCACTACCGCGACGAGCCAGGCAAGAGCAGACAGCCGGCGGCGCCGGGTCACCTTCCTGAGTAGAGGAGCTCGAAGGGCAGAACGCATGAACAATCGATGAACTGATAAAGTGACGTCGGGTCGCCGTCAAGCAGGAACGGAGGCTCGCCGTCGGCTTGCGGGGCGTGCGCCTCGGCGCCGCTCGCCGGAGCTGCGCTGTTCGGGCTCGGTTGGGGGACCGCGGGTCATTGTCGGGAGCCCGCGCTCGTCCCTCTGCCTCGATGGTGGTCGGGGTTGCGGCCTTTCATGCCCTTCGCACGCCTCGTTCTGGATAGAGCGAGGAGTCGAAAAAATTCCTACGGCGCGCTGGAGAAATTCCACATCGACGGTTGAAGCCTCCCGCGAAAACGCAGAACGCACGCGTGGCCCGAAACGTGCTGCGGGCTGGGTCGATCCATGCCCTCGAGAGAAACGGTCATCGCCGCCCTCGTCTGCGCGGCGGTCGTCGCAAGCGCGACGGACTCGCGCGCGCAGCCCCCACCGCCACCGCTCTCGACGCCTGCCGCGGATCCTGGCGGCGCTGCAGGGGCACGATCGATGTCGCTGGACGAGGCGCTCGCATTCGCGCGTGCCCATCAACCAGAAATTCGCGCCGCGCTTGCACGTGTCGCGGCCGAGCAGAGCGCGGCGGGAGTTTCCCGCGGGCAGTGGCTTCCGGTGGTGGGAGTGACCGCGCAGCTGTTCGGTGCCACGGCCAACAACACGACCGGCACCTACGTGCCGCCCGGCTTCATGGACCTGCCACGCATCGGCGGCACCAGGTCCGTGTCGAGCGGAACGTGGCAGCCCTATGCGTCGACCATCGCCGGGGCCGGCATTAGCCAGGAGCTCTTCGACTTCGGCAAGATCGCGGCGCAAGCGGCCGCCGCCGACGCTCGCGTCGACGTCGAGCGGCAACGGGCGCGGGGCACCTCGCTCGAGGTGACCTTCGACGTGCAGGAGGCATTCTTCGCGGTGCTCGCCTCGACGGCCGTCGTGAAGGCCTCGGAGGATGCGTACGAACGATCGCGTGTGCACCGCGATCTGGCGAAGGCTGGCGTAGCCGCGGGCCTTCGGTCCCCGATCGAAGCGACGCGCGCCGAGGCTGACCTCACGCGGTTCGACATCGGACGAATCCGCGCCCGCGGCGGCCTCGAGACCGCGCGCGCTGTGTTCGCAGCGACGGTCGGTGTCACCGATCCCGCGCTCGACGCGCGCGGAACCGTTCCGCAGAATGCTCCGGACGTACCGGCGCTCGAGGAAGCCATCGAGAAGGCGTCCGCCCGTGACCCGCGCCTGCTCGCCGCGCTCGCGCGCGTCCGCGCCGAGGAGCTACGCACCCGCGCCATCGGCGCAGAGCTACGACCCGAAGTGTCCCTCACGGGAACAATCTCCGGGCGCGCCGGCGGCGCGACGCCATCCGGCAATGGCCAGAGCGCGGATGCGAATGGCTGGTTGCCGAACGTGCCGAACTGGGACGTCGGGATCGTCTTCGCGTGGCCGCTGTTCGACGGCGTGGTCAGTGCGCGGCAGAACGCGTCCCACTCGCTCGAGGAAGTGCGACGTCAGGAGGTCGACGTCATCCGGACGCAGCAGATCGCCGTCATTCGGCAGACCTATGTCGCGGTGACCGTCGCACGCACCGCGCTGCCTGGCTTCCAGCGTGCGGTGGAGGCCGCGCGCGCGAACTACGCGCAGGCCGATGCGCGCTTCCGTTCTGGGCTCGGCGCGAGCGTCGAGCTCGCTGACGCTGAGGCGATCCGTACCGATGCCGAGATCCAAGTTGCGCTGGGGCAGTTCCAGCTCGCACGCGCGCGCGCCGAGCTCGGCCGCGCCATCTCCGAAGGGCTCTAGAGATCACATGGACGGACGCGACATCGACCAGAAGCATCTTCCCGGCGCGCAGGCTTTTCACGGCCCGCCTCGGCCATGGATCCCCATCGGCATCGGGTTGGCCGTCGTCCTGCTTCTCATGGCGGGCGGCCTGATGGTCATGCGCGCAGAGGCGAAGAACAACAAGGTCGCTCTCACCGACGATGCGAGGCCGGTCTCCGTCGTGGAGGCGCGGGGCACTACCTACAGGCCTTCGCGGACTTACGTCGGGACGATCGAGCCGTGGATCGCCGCAAGCATCGGGCCGCAGCTCGTCAGTGCCTACGTGGATACAGTGCTCGTGCGGCCAGGTGCCATCGTCAGGAAGGGCGACGTCCTCGCGACGCTCGACTGCAAGACGGCGAACGCCACGAGCCAGGCCGTGGCCATGCAAGCGCGCGCCCTCGAGACCAGGCAAAAGGCCGTCGCGAATGAATCGTCACGCGTCCAGGGTTTGCTCGACGGCGGGTTCGTTTCCCCGAACGAGGCGGAGCAGAAGGAGGCCCAGAGTGCCAGCGAGCAAGCGCAGCTCCTCGCCGCCCAGGCAAAGCTGCTCGGAACCTCGTTGGAGGTGAACGACTGCATCCTGCGATCGCCTTTTGCCGGAGAGATCGCGACGCGCTCGATCGACCCGGGAGCCTTCGTCCGTCCGGGCGTATCGCTCGTGTCGGTCGTCGATCGTTCGACGCTGCGCGTGACCGGCGACGCGCCGGAGGTCGACTTCGACGTGGTCAGCCCTGGAACCAAGGTCACGCTGCACGTCGTCGCGACGAACAAGGACCTCACGGCCACCGTCTCTCGTCGCGCACCCGCCGCCGATCCTGCGACGCGGACGGTTCACTTCGAGCTCGACGTGCCCGATCCCGAGCGAAACGTCCCCGTGGGAACCACCGCGGAGATCCGCATCGACGTCGGCGCGCCGACACCCGCAACGATGGTGCCGCTCTCGGCGGCCGCCGTACGCGGCCCGAAGGCGACCGTCTTCGTGATCGAGGGAGACGTCGCGCATGTGCGCGTGGTCGCGCTCAAGGGCGAATTCGCCGGCAAGCTTTTCCTCGACCCGCAGCTGGCTCCTGGCGCGCGCGTGGTCACCGAAGGGCGAGCGCTGCTCAGCGAAGGTGACCGCGTCGCCGCTACCCTGGAGCCTGCGCCCGCGCCCGGAAAATCTGCCGCTAGCGCGATTGGAGGTGCGCCGTGACGGGCCTGTCGCTGCGGAACCCGATCGCCATCTTGATGCTCTCGCTGGCGCTGGTCGTGTTCTCGGCGGTCGTGACGCCACGGATGGCGGTCGACACGTTTCCCGAGCTGACGCCGCCGGTGCTCGTCGTCGGTACGCTCGCCCCCGGCCTGGGACCGAAGGACGTGGAGAAGACGCTGACGTGGCGCATCGAAAAGTATGTGAGCGCGACTCCCGGCGTCGATCACGTCGAGAGTGTCTCTCGTAACAACCTCTCGATCGTCTACGTGTGGCTGAAGTGGGGTACCGATCTCAACGCCGCCCAGACGCTGGTCCAGCAGCAGACGGCGTTCGCCATGAGCGCCGTGCCGAAGTCGCTCGGCGTGCTCCCTCCGTTCGTGCTCCAGTACGACCCGTCCAACGCGCCGGTCGTCCAGGTCGCGGTTTGGGGCGGTGGGCTCAGCGGTCCGCAGCTCTACGACTATGCGCTCAACAATATCGAGCCGACGCTCGAAGGAATCCCCGGCGTGGCCAGTGCCTCGCTGAACGGCGGTCGGCAGCGGCAGATCAACATCGTCGTGGATCCCGTCGGCGCACAGGCGCGCGGAATCACCTCGACCGATATCGCAGCGGCGGTCGCGCAGTCGAACGCGCTCTTGCCGTCCGGCGTCTTCCTGTCACCGAAATTCGATTCGAACGTCTACACGAACGCCGTCCCGGAGAAGGTCAGCACCATCGGCAACGCCATCGTCAAGATGCACAACGGCAAGCCCGTGCTCATTCGCGACGTCGCTCGGCTGGAGGACGGCGGCAGCCCCGAGACGCAGAACGTCAGCGTCAATGGCGAGAACGCCGTCTATCTGAACGTCCTGCGCGTGCCCGGCGGAAACACCATCGAGATCGTCGACTCGGTGAAGAACATCGTCGCCAATCTCAAGGACCTCCCTGCAGGTCTGCAGGTGAAGCCCATCTTCGACCAGTCGACGTTCGTTCGCACGACGTACTCGGGGCTTCGCAGGGAGGTGCTCCAGGCGCTCGTCTTGATAGCGCTCGTGATCCTGCTGTTTCTCCAGAGCGTGCGCGGGACGCTCATCGTATCGGTGGCGATTCCGCTCTCCTTCGCGATCACGCTGATCGTCCTCTACGCGAACGGTCAGACGCTCAACGCTTTCACGCTGGGCGGGCTGACCCTCGCCATGGGCAGACTCGTCGACGACGCGGTCGTCGTCCTCGAGTCCATTCACCGGCACCAACGCATGGGTATGAGCAACTCGCGAGCGGCGCTCGAAGGCACGAACGCCGTCGTTCTGCCCGTCCTCGCCTCGACGCTCACCACCATGGCGGTCCTCCTGCCGGTGCTCCTGCTCGCCGGCCTGGCGAAGAAGCTCTTCGCGCCGCTCGCGCTGACGGTCGCCGTCGCCATGAGCGCGTCGTATTTCGTGAGCGTCTGCGTCACGCCCGTCGCGTGTCGGTTCTTCCTCGGCCACGCCGAGCACGGCCGCTTCGGCAAGATGATCGAGTCGTTCATCGACCGGATCGCGGAGCGCTATTCCCTCGCACTCCGTGCGGCTCTGCCCTACCGCTTCGCGATCATCGGTGCCTGCGTCGTGCTGACGGCCGGCGCCGCGTGGGCCTCGGTTCGCTTGCCGAGCACGTTCTTCCCCGAGATCGACGAGTCGATGGAGCGCGTCTACGTGAGGCTCGCGCCCGGCGTCTCCCTCCAGGAATCATCGAAGCTCATGCAGGCGATGGGCAAGACCCTCGGCGACGAGCTCCCCAAGGGCAGCGTCGAGGTGGTGCTCACGAACGTCGGCTCACCCAACAATGCGCGCAGCGCCATGACGAGCCCCAACAGCGGGCCGCACATGGGATTCATCCGCCTCGCGCTCGTCGATGCCGAGAATCGGAAGCTCTCTCAGCGAGAGATCGCCGACAAATCACGGGAGATCCTCAATCGGCACTACCCGGGCGTGGAGTTTCTCCAGTGGCCAGGCGGGCTGGTCGCGAGCGTGTTCGCGAACGGCTACATCGCGCCGCTCGTCGTCGAGGTCCGAGGCGACAACCTGGCCGAGCTGATGGAGCGCGCGCGCGCCGTCGCCGAGGTCACGCGCTCCGTTCCCGGCGTGCGTGACGTCGAGATCTCGATGCAGAACGACTATCCCGAGGTACGCGTCGAGACGACGCGCGAGCAAGCCGGGCTCGTCGGGGTCTCCGCTCGCATGGCGGCGCAGACCACCCTCGAGGCGACCCTCGGCAACATCAACGCGCCGAGCGTGTGGATCGATCCCGCGAACGGGCAGTCCTATTACGTCGTCACGTACTACGACGGCGCCAAGGTCGCCGACCCGAGCGCGCTGGCGCAGATCCCCGTGCGCCTCACCGACGAGGGCAAGTCCGTTCCGCTCGGAGCCTACGGAGTCGTGAGGAGGTCCGTCGGCCCGATCGCCGTCGAGCGCAACCAGCTCCAGCGAGCCGCGCACATCCTCGCCCAGACCGAGGGACGCGACATCGGCAGCGCCGCCGAAGATCTCGAGAACCGCCTGAAGACGAACCCCAAGACGCGGAACATCAAGTTCGACTTCGTCGGGCAGGTGCAGCTCATGCGGACGACGTTCTCCGGGCTCGGCCTCGCCATCGGCCTCGCCATCATGGTCGTGTTCATGATCATGGCCGCGCAGTTCAAGTCGCTGCGCTTGCCGTTCGTGATGCTCTTCACGATTCCCGTGTCCCTCGTCGGCATCGTCGCCGCCCTGATGGCCGCGGGTCAGGGGTTCTCCATCACGGCGCTGATGGGGATCCTCATGGTGGTCGGCATTGCGGTGTCGAACGGCATCCTGCTCGTCGACGACGCGAACCGTCGATTCATGGACGGCGTCGACAAGCTCGACGCCGTCGTCGCCGCCGCACGGTCGCGGTTCGTTCCCATCGCGATGACGAGCCTGGCGACGGTGATCGGGCTCATTCCGACCGCCATCGGCCTCGAGAAGGGCACCGAGGCGAATCAGCCGCTCGCGCTCGCGGTGGTCGGCGGCCTGACGTCGTCGACCATTCTCTCCCTGTTCCTCGTCCCGGTGATGTTCATGTTCTTCGCCAAGAGACCTGTGGTGAAGGAGGAGGAGGACGAGGAGGACAGCTCGACCGCGCACCTTCGAGAGGTGTCGGCTTGATCGCCCGGATCCTGGTCGCGCTGGACGCGTCGAGCCGTGCGCCCGGTGTCCTGGCCGCGGCCGCGGACATCGCGGAGAGCTTCGGCGCATCGCTGACACCGTTTCGCGCGTTGACGATTCCACCGGACTTCCCGCCCTCGGCGCACGTGGCCGCGGCCGACCCGCTTCCCGAGTATCTACGCGAAGAGGCAGTCCGGGCGCTCAGGGCCCTCGTCGAGACGCTTGCCGCTGGTACGACGGTCAGCGAGCCCATCGTGCAAATCGGGCAGCCTTGGCGCGTCATTCTCCGGGCGGCGGAGGAGCTCGACGTCGACCTCATCGTGCTCGGCAGCCACGGTTATTACGGGCTCGATCGCATCCTGGGGACGACGGCCGCAAAGGTAGCCAACCTCGCACGCTGCAACGTGCTCGTCGTTCACAATCGCATCGAGCCGCCGCCCAGCAGCGGCGCCATCCTCGCGGAGCGCCCGTGACGGCCGGCTCGGAATGCGGCGCGCGCAAGTCGCCTTCGACGCGCGCTAGGCTCGGTCGGCCGCCCATGCTGCCACGGATGCTGATTGCGCATGCGGACGTGCGCGTCTGCGTGATCTCCCGACATGAGACGATCGCGAGCTTCGAGCCAACCGCGGCGTCGCCGACATGACAGCACCCGAGACGTTGCGACTTCACCAGGCAAACGAGCGCACGATGCTCGCGTGGCTGCGGACGGGCATCGCGCTCATGGCGTTCGGCTTCGCGATCGCTCGCTTCGGTGTGTTCTTGCGGCAAGTCGCGTCCTTGGGCTCGGTGCCGCTGCACGCCTCGCCAAGCCTCGGCTCGGCATGGCTCGGCGCAGCGCTCGTTGCGGCCGGCATGCTGACGAGCCTGAGCGCAACGCTCCGCTACCGACAGGTGCGCATGGCGATCGAACGCGGCAGCGTCGGCGCGCCGAGCGCCGCCGCCGTGTACGTCATCGGTGTCGCGGTGACGGTGATCGGGCTTGCCATGAGCGTGCTCCTGTCGAAGGCGCTCGCGGATTGAGAGATGTCCCTTGCGACGCCGCCAGGGCCACGCGGAGCGTCCGGAACGGACTCTGCGGCTCAGCGACCAGGCGTCGATTTGCGGAGAAGCGTTCCCGGGGTATGGGCAGTCACTCGGAATTCCTCCGCACCGGAGCAAGCGTTTTCCCAGTCCCTGGCTGCGGTCACCCGTACAAATGTCGAGAGAACGCCGAGAACGCGAACAGGCCCGGGGCTTGCCTTGCGTAGAGCGAGCATGGACCTCGCGGTTGTTTCCCGAATGTCCACGGTGCTGGTGCGTTCGCGCGACGGCCGGGCGCAACGGGTCATCGTGAGGACCACCTCGATCATCGCGTGGATGGTAGTCGCGATCGTATCGATCACCGCGCTCGCGTACTGGGATGAGGAACGCGAGTCCACGGCAGCACTTTCGGATTTTGCTTTTGAGCAGACGACTCTCGCCGTGTCGCTCTCCGTTGCGTTGGAAGAGGAGCTCGCTCAGCCGCACCTCGAGAGCGCGCTCGCGTCTGCACGCAAGGTCGAGCGGCGCGGGCTGTCGCTCGTTCTCCTTGCAAGACAGGGGATCGAAGGGCTCGTTACGAGCGACGGGGCGACCCTTCGGTCGAGGCCCCTCGAGGAGGCGGTGAAGGCAGGAAAAGATTCGTTCCGCCTCACGCGCGCCGACGCCGCCCAGCTCGGCTTGCCGGCTCGAACGGCGATTGCCGGGCTGCACGAGGTCACCGTGTCCGGCGCACGATGGACAATCATGGTCGTGACGACAGCTCAGGTGGAACGAGATCGCGAGCTCCGTGCACGGTGGCGACTCGTCTTGGGGGTCGTCGTGACTTCTGGGCTCGTCCTCGCATTCGGCGGCCTCGCGATGCGTAAGCAGCGCAAAGAGCTCGAGCTCGCGCACCAGCTCGCGCTCACCTCTCTGCGGACCGAACGCGACGAGCGCCTGATTCGTGCAGACAAGCTTGCAACCATGGGTGCGCTCGCCACAGGCATTGCCCACGAGGTATCGACACCTCTCGGGGTCATCCTTGGCCGCGCGGAGCAGTTACTGCCAAAACAGACGGATGACCGCGCGCGGCTCGCGGTCGAGGCGATTGTTTCGCAGACCGAACGAATCCACGTCGTGATTCGCGGGTTTCTCGCCCTCGCCCGCGGGCGCCAGCCCGCGCTCGAGCACTGCGCCCCGGACGAGCTTGCGCGCGCTGCGATGGAGCTCGTCGTACACCGCTTCGAGAAGGCCGGGGTCGAGCTCTCGAGCGACATCGCGACCGCGCTGCCGAAGGTCCCGTGCGATCCGCGATTGTTCGAGCAGGTCCTCGTGAACCTGCTCCTCAACGCGTGCGACGCTTGCGACGAAGGTGGGCTCGTCACGCTCTCGGTTCGTGCGGACGACGATCGCGTCGCGTTTGTCGTCGCCGACAACGGCATCGGCATCAGCTCCGACGCTGCGGAGCGCGTGAAGGAACCCTTTTTTACGACCAAACCCGAGGGAAAGGGCACCGGTCTCGGTCTCGCCATCGCGAACGAAATCGTCAAGCACCACTGCGGGTCACTCGCCCTTCGTCCACGTGCGGATGGCCGAGGGACCCACGCCTGCGTAGAGCTGCCCACCACCTCCACCGATGACCATGTCTGAGTCGCATCGCCCCGCGTCGACAGGGGCCCGCGTCCTCGTCGTGGATGACCAGCTCTCGATGGCGGAGACGATCGCCGACGGGCTGCTCGACCGCGGCTATCACGCAGTTCCGATGGCTTCGAGTCGGCAGGCCGCAACGGTTCTCGAGCGTGACGACTTCGACGCGCTCGTAACCGACCTGCGGATGCCCCAGCTCGACGGGCTTGGCCTCCTGGCGATCTCGCGCAAGACCAATCCGAATCGACCGGTCATCGTGATGACGGCCTACAGCGCCATCGACACCGCGATCGAGTCGATACGTCAGGGCGCCTACCACTACATGACGAAGCCCTTCAAAGTGGAGGAGCTCGTGCTCTTCCTCGAGAAGGCGCTCGATGAAGCCAAGCTTCGGCGTGAAGCGATCGTGCTGCGACGCGCACTGCGCGACCGCTTCGGGCTCGAAAGTTTGATTGGAACGAGCGCGGCGATGCGAGAGGTGTGCGACCTCGTGGAGCGCGTCGCGGAGGCCACGGCTCCCGTGCTCGTGCTAGGCGAGACCGGCACCGGGAAGGGACTCGTCGCCCGTGCCATCCACGCGCAAGGACGCCGCGCCGAGGGGGCTTTCGT
>JAYTOQ010000048.1:0-8109 GCA_043747665.1 Polyangiaceae bacterium
GGGAGCTGCCCCGCGTTCGATCTCTCCGCCGCGTGCGCCGGCTTCATTTTCGGGATGTCCATCGCCGACCAGTTCATCCGCACCGGCGTGATGAAGAACGTCCTGGTGGTCGGCGTCGAGCTCCTCTCGCGCGTCATCAACTGGGAAGACCGCACCACGTGCGTCCTCTTCGGCGACGGCGCAGGAGCGGTCATCCTCGGCCCCGCGGGCGGCGCGACGTGCGACGGCAAGCCTCGCGGCCTTCTTTCCACGAAGATCCAGTCTGACGGCCTCCTCGCACAGTCGCTGATGATCCCCGGCGGCGGCTCGCTGCATCCGATGACCACCGAGCTCATCGAGCAGAAGAAGAACAAGGTCCACATGCGTGGCCAGGACATCTTCAAGGTGGCGGTGAAGAACCTCTACTCGGCGACCAAGGAGGCCCTCGACATGACCGGCATGAAGGCCGACGAGGTCGACTGGATCTGCCCGCACCAGGCCAACCTCCGCATCATCGATTTCGCCGCCACGCGTCTCGGCGTTCCGAAGGAGAAGGTCCTCATCAACATCGACCGCGTCGGCAACACGTCGAGCGCGTCGATCCCGATCCTCCTCGACGAGAACCTCCGCTCCGGCAAGATCCGCGCGGGCGATACAGTGGCGATGTGCGCGCTCGGCGCGGGGATTTCCTGGGGCGGCGCGATCGTGCGTATGTAGGCTAGGGCCGCCGCACGACCTCGCGCTATACTCGCCTCGATGGCTGCGGTCCGCGCTCGTTTCGGTTCGGCCAGGATCGGCGCGCTCGCCGTGACGGCGCTCCTGCTCCTCGGTGCTCTCTCTTCCTGCGCGACGACCGCGCGCATCACCGACGTCTACATGGCCCTCGACGGCCAGGGCGATCGCAAGCGCAACGTGTTCGTCACGGACACGAAGGAGATCCACTGCATCGCCGAGATGGGCATCGGCCGTAGGGGCGTCACCGTCGAGGGCCTGATTCGCGCGATCCAGGACTACGACTTTGCGGCCGACAAGTTCTTCGACACGAACCGCGTGCTCGCCAACGCCGAGGCCTCGCCCCAGCCCGCCGAAGGCCTCCAGAAGTTCGACATCACGCTGAAGCCTGCCGACAAGAGCGGCATGCCCATCGACGGCGCGCCGTTTCCGCCCGGCCGCTTCGTGTGCGAGATCTCCCTCGACGGCGAGCTCACGAAGGTCGCCGTGTTCAACGTCGATTTCCCGCCCTGCCCGACGTCCTTCATCGCGCCCGGCACGGTCTGCATCGGCTTCTACAAGAGCCTGTCGGTCTGCCCGCGGCAGGGAGCGAGCTCCGTCGGCGGGCCCAACTGTCAGTGCGACGCGGTGAAGGGATGGCAGTGCGACCCATGAGCATAGATCGTGGACCGCACATCGTTCCCTCCGACGCCGATCTCCGCTCCGACCGCATCCGCGCTCGCCGCCGCGTCGCGATGCGCCTCGGCTTGCTCGTCATCGCGATGACCTCGGCGACCGCGTGCATCTTCGACCGCAGCACATACCAGGGCGGCGGACGCGTCGACCACGGCGCGACGGCGGCGACGCAGTCGGCGACCGACACCGCCCCGACCGGGAGCGGCACGACGAATCCGCCCGATTCCGGCGGCTTCGACTCGGGCCTCGGCGGCGACTGAGCCGACGAAGCTCACGAGCGGCCGCGCGACGTGCCCGCTTGGCGTCCCGCATCACCTGCGCTATCGACCGCAACCATGACCCTTGCCGGGACTCAGGTCGCGTGGCTCTTTCCTGGGCAAGGCTCCCAGGTCGTCGGGATGGGCAAGGATCTCATGGAGGCCTCGCCCGCCGCCCGCGCGGTCTTCGAGCGCGCCGACGCCGCACTGGGCGAGCCCCTCAGCAAGCTGATTCTCGAGGGCCCCGAAAACCAGCTCACCCTCACTGCCAACGCTCAGCCCGCGCTCGTCACCATGAGCACCGCGGTGCTCGCCGCGCTCCGCGAGAAGCATCCGGCGTTGCCCGCGCCGCGCTTCGCGGCCGGGCACTCGCTCGGCGAGTACTCCGCGCTGGTCGCGGCCGGCGCGCTCTCGCTCGAGGACGCGGTCCGCGTGGTGCGCGCTCGTGGCCTGGCCATGCAGAGCGCCGTTCCGCCGGGGGCGGGGGCGATGGCCGCCATCATGGGCGTCGATGCGTCGCGCCTCGAGGCGATCTGCCGTGAGGTCGCCGAGGAGAAGGACGCCGATGGCGCTGCTGCGTACGGCGTCGTGAGCTGCGCAAACTTCAATGCGCCGGGCCAGATCGTCATCGCCGGATCGGCGAAGGCGGTCGCGCGCGTCTCCGAGCGCGCCGGCGAGGAGAAGGGCAAGGCCATCCCGCTCAAGGTGAGCGCGCCCTTCCACTGCGCCCTCATGGCGCCCGCGGCGACCGCGCTGAAGGCCGCGCTCGACCAGGTCGACGTGAAGCCGCTCGCTTTCCCCGTCGTCGCCAACGTCGATGCGCGACCCAACACCGAGCCTGGTCGCGTGAAGGACCTCCTCGTCCGCCAGGTCGACGGCGCGGTGCGCTGGGAGCAGGCGGTCCGCCTCATGCACATGGAAGGCATCACGCACGCGATCGAGATCGGACCCGGCAAGGTCCTCGCGGGCCTCGGCCGTCGCATCGCGAAGGAGATGAAGATCCTGAGCGTCGGCGACGTCGCGAGCCTCGGCAACGTGGCCGAATTCCTGGCACCCACCTGAAAGA
This sequence comes from Polyangiaceae bacterium, assembly GCA_043747665.1. Classification (GTDB taxonomy): domain Bacteria; phylum Myxococcota_A; class Polyangia; order Polyangiales; family Polyangiaceae; genus Labilithrix. The sequence continues at coordinate 2,710 of JAYTOQ010000048.1, forward strand.
AGAAGACGCCATGTTCCAGCTCACCGGCAAGGTCGCTCTCGTCACCGGCGGTTCGCGAGGCATCGGCCGCGCATGCTGCGAAGCGCTCGCCGAGCACGGCGCGACCGTCATCGTGAACTACGTGAAGGGCGAAGCGGCGGCGAAGGAGGTGGCCGACGCCATCGTCGCCAGGGGCGGCAAGGCGGAGATCGCCGGCTTCGACGTGAGCGACACCAAGGCGGCCGAGGCCGCCATCGACGAGCTCGCCAAGCGCCACGGCCGCCTCGACATCCTGGTCGCCAACGCCGGCATCTCCATCGACGGCCTGCTGCTTCGCCTCAAGGACGAGGACGTCGACCGTCTCTTCCAGGTCAACGTAAAAGGCTCGCTCGCCTGCGCCAAGGCCGCCACCAAGGTCATGATGCGCGCGCGCACCGGCCGCATCGTCTTCATGTCGAGCGTGGTCGGCGAGATGGGCAACGTCGGCCAGACCGCCTACGCCGCCTCCAAGGCCGCCGTCATCGGCGCCGCCAAGTCGATCGCGCGCGAGTTCGCCTCGCGGAACATCACGGTCAACGTCATCACCCCGGGCTTCATCGACACCGACATGACGAGCGGCATGACCGACGCCATGAAGGAGCAGCTCGTCAAGGTGGTCCCCCTCGCCCGGACCGGCACCGCCCGGGAGATCGCCGCCGCATGCGTGTATCTCGCCAGCGACGAAGCTGCGTACGTCACCGGGCAGGTCCTCCGCGTCAACGGCGGAATGTACGTGTAGAGCCGTTCGCGGCGGCCCCTCTCGTTCCCCTTTGGGAGGGGACAAAACAAGGCCGGTTGCGGTTCGCGGCAAGGCTGTGTAGAACGCCCCCCGGGTCAAAAGCCCCCACGACGTCACACGCGGAAATCGACGAGGCATACGAATGGCTCAGGACATCGGTAGCGAGGTCAAGCGCATCATCAAGGAGCAGCTCGACGTCGAGGAGAAGGACATCAAACCGGAGTCCACCTTCATCGAGGACCTCGGGGCGGACTCGCTCGGACTGGTCGAGCTCGTGCTCGCCTTCGAAGAGGCCTTCGAGATCGACATCCCGGACGAGGACACCGAGAAGATCCGGACCGTCCAGGACGCCGTCGACTACATCGAGAAGCACGCCAAGAAGTAGCGGCGGCCGAACACGCGAGAGCAGTACATGGAACGCGTCGTCATCACAGGCATCGGTCTCGTCACCCCGCTCGCCATCGGGCGGGCCGAGACCTGGTCGGCGCTCCTCGAGGGCAAGAGCGGCATCGCTCCCATCACGCTCTTCGACTGCTCCGCCTTCCGCGTCCGGTTCGCCGGCGAGGTGAAGAACTGGGACGGCACGCGCTTCATCGAGAAGAAGAAGCTGAAGGAGATGGACCGCTTCACCGAGTTTGCGCTCGGTGCAGCGGCCATGGCCATCAAGGACGCTCAGCTCGAGATGTCCGACGAGGATCGTGACGAGGCCGGCTGCTTCATCGGCGTCGGTCTCGGCGGCCTCTTCACGCTCGAGAAGACCAAGCAGACCTTGATGGAGAAGGGGCCGCAGAAGATCAGCCCCTACTCCATTCCCGGCATCATCGCGAACCTCGCCGCGGGCCAGGTCTCGATGGCTCACGGCCTGCGCGGCCCCAGCTACTGCAACACGAGCGCATGCTCGAGCGGCGCGCACGCCATCGGCGAGGCGGCCGAGTGGATCCGTCGCGGCAAGGCGAAGATCATGGTCACCGGCGGCGCCGAGGCCACGGTCACCCCCGTCGGCATCGGCGGCTTCGAGGCCATGTACGCGCTCTCGAAGCGCAACGACGACCCGCAGGCGGCGAGCCGCCCCTTCGACAAGGGACGCGACGGCTTCGTGTGCGGCGAGGGCTCCGGCGTCTTCGTCATCGAATCGCTCACCAACGCCAAGAAGCGCGGCGCCCGCATCTACGCGGAGATCACCGGCTACGGCGCGTCGAGCGACGCCTATCACCTCACGAACCCGGCGCCCCACGGCGAGGGCGCGCAGCGGTCGATGAAGATGGCGCTCAAGGACGCGGGCGTCACGCCCGACCAGATCGACTACGTCAACGCGCACGGCACCTCGACGCCGGTCGGTGACATCGCGGAGACCGAGGCCATCGCGGCGGTGTTCGGCGAGCACGCCACCAGCAAGAAGCTCTGGATCAGCTCGACCAAGTCGATGATGGGCCACCTGCTCGGCGCGGCTGGCGCAGTGGAGAGCGCGGTCTGCGCGCTCGCCATCGCGGAGGGGAAGATCCCGCCGACCATCAACCTCACCGATCCCGACCCTGCGTGCCCGCTCGACTACGTGCCGCTCGTCGCGCGCGAGCGACGCGTGAAGCACGCGCTGAACAACTCGTTCGGCTTCGGCGGAACGAACTGCTCGCTCGTGCTTTCGCGCTTCGAGAGCTGAGCGTACGCTCGGGGTCATGCGGCTTCTCATCGCGTCCGATCACGGCGGCCTGCGTCTCAAGAACGAGCTCGTCGAGCAGCTGAAGAAGGCCGGTTACGAGGTCGACGACCTCGGCACGAAGACCGACGCGAGCTGCGACTACCCCGACTTCGCGCATGCCCTCGCCAGCGGGATCCTCGCGAAGAGAGCGGAGCGTGGCATCCTGGTGTGCGGAACGGGCGTGGGCATGTCGATCACCGCCAACCGCCACGCGGGCATCCGCGCGGTGGTCTGCTCCGACACGTACACCGCGAAGCTGAGCCGCGATCACAACGACGCGAACGTCCTGTGCATCGGGGAGCGCGTCGTCGGCAGCGGCCTCGCGTGGGAGATCGTCTCGGCCTGGGTCGCGGAGCCCGCGTCGACGAACGAACGACACGTCAACCGCCGCGCGAAGATAGAGCTCTGATCTCAGCGCTGAGCTCCCGCCTCGCCGCGATCGCGCTGCTCACGACAAGCTGCGTGCTCGTCGTGTCGCCGAAGCGCTACGGCGATCACTGCGTCTTCGCGGGCGCGACCACCTCGCAGTGTGGCGCGTGCCTCGCGCAGCGGTGTCGCGCCGAAATCGACACGGCCTGCACCGACGAGGTCACGCTCGCGGCGGTCGAGAGCTGCGCGGACAAGCTCGATTGCACCGCGCTGGCGACGCCCGCGGTCGCGAGGACCCCCGTCGCGACGTGCCTCGCCACACGGTGCGGCGCGGTATGCCGATCGCTCACGGGCGCGAGCCTGACCTCGTGCTCGGAGCCTTCGCTCTCCGAGGGCCACGCGTGCAAGTGCACCGGCGGCGCCGCCACGAACGACTTCGTCTGTGACCCGAACGCGTACCCGGACACGATCTGCTGCGCGCCCGCGACGGGATGGCCGGCGGAGGGAGTCGCGTGCACGTGTGCGCCGCTCGCGTGCACCGACACGAAGGACGGCTGCGCGTGCGGGCTCACCACCATCGCGCCATCGAACCCGACGTGCGGTGGCGGGAGCGCGGCTGGCACGTGCTGCGTGGATCAGGAGCGATGCTCGTGTCGTGCGATGGGCTGCTACGACTTCGAGACGCCCGTCGCGCAATGCGCGGTCGACACCATCGGGGCGGTGCCGCCGAGCCGTGGCTGCGCGAAGGGCCAGGTCAGGGTGGAGAGCTGCTCGCGCCGCTCGCCTTGAGGTCGATGGGCGTCGTGCGAAGCGGCAGCTCGCCGTCCTCGAAGACGTTCCCGGAGAGAACCACCTCGTTGAACGTCTGCGTGCGGGGCTGGTCGAGCTCCGAGACCTGTGCACTCTGCACGTGGATGCCGACGGCGTTGGCCGCAAAATGGTTGGCGTGCACGACGCCCTCGCCGTGGAAGAACGCCACCGCGGCGTCGTCGCAGTTGCGAACGGTCGAGTCCTCCATGCCGATCGCGGCGTATTCGACAATGACCCCCATGCCAGCGAGCACGACGTCCTTGTGGTGGACGCCGTCGACGGTCGCGCGCGTGAGCTCGAGCCGTGCGCCGGCGCCCGCGTAGACGGCGATGACGTCGCTGTCGACGATCGAGCTATCGGTGATGGAGAGCGCCGCGCTGTCGAAGGCGGCCACGGCAATGCCGGTCACGCCGCTCGACGCTCCCGCACCCGACAGGCCGGAGCGCGTGCCCGTCACGAGCGAGTGGTCGAGGGTCAGCGTGGAGCCGGCGTTGGCGACGACGAGGCCTTTCTGGTGCGAGCCGACGATGGCGCTTTTCCCCAACGTCACGACGCCGCCGTGCGTGATGAACGCCGCGGTTCGCGCCGCGTCGCCGGTGGGCCTTGCCGTGAAGACGGTGCTCGTCAGGTCGGCCGTCGCTCCTGCGTTGTTGACCGTGAGGCCCGTCAGCGCGTCGTAGAGCACACTGGTCTGGTCGAACGTGACGGCACCGCCGGCAGCGACCTCGACGACGGCGCTCTCGGTGCGCGCGAAGCCGTGCTGCGAGAGCTCGCTCGCCCCGAAGCGAATGTTCGCCCGCGTGCTGGTCGTGTCGGGATGGATGGCGGTACCCGAGAGGTCGTTGCCGGCGAACGCGAGGGCGGCGACGCGCGTGCGCAGCGTGCTCTCCTCGATGTCGAGGTTCGCGCCGGCCGTCGCGGAGACGAGGAAGTTGAGACGCGTCGGGCCCGTGTAACGGAGCACCGAGCGCTTGATGGAGACATTCGTCCCGGTGTCGAGCGCAACGACGGCGGAGATGCTCTCGCGCGTCTCGACGTCGCGGAGATCGACCTTCGCTCCCTTCGCGGCCCAAACACCCGCGCCGTCGGTGCTGGCGGGCAAGCCCCCCTCGATGACGCTCTCGCTGAGGCTGGCGGTCCCGTTCACGTCGAGGTCGATGGTACTCTTCGAGATGTAGATCTGCGACGCGTCGAGCGACGTCAGGTTCGGCACGGCGATGCCGAGCTGGAAATTCGTGACTGACAGCCCGCGCAGGACGACATGGCGCGCGTTGATGCTGATGCCGCGCCCGGTGCCCGTGCCGCTGAAGATGACGCGCTCCGCGCAGCGGCCGACGAGCGTGATGTCCTTGGCTATGACGATGCCGGGATACGTGCCGGCCTCGAGCGCGATGGTGCTTCCCGGCGCGGCCGCGGCGATGGTGGCGCCAAGCGTGGCCGGATCGGTGACGACCTTGGCCCCCGCGGGGAACGCCGCCGAGCAGTCGCCGATGGGTACGCAGGTGTCGCTCCCGAGCGCCGCACGCGTCGCGCCGGTGCAGGCCGCCGCGGGGACGATCGCGGCGCATGCCATCCCGCCATCGGCGTCGCGGCCGAAGCCGTCGGGGCACGACGTGGGGCCGACCGAGGCCACGGGATCGACCGGTGGCGCTTGCACCGGCGCGGCCTCCTGCGTGACGCCGGCGCCGCCCCCCGCCGAGCCGCAGCCTGCGATCGCCGCTCCCATCGCGAGAGAAAGACCAAGCCCGAGCCGTGAGAGGAGTCGCAC
>JAYTOQ010000049.1:0-2602 GCA_043747665.1 Polyangiaceae bacterium
GTCTTCAAGCTGCAGAGCAAGCTCGCGCATCACGGGCAGTTCTCCGTCGCCGTCTACCAGGGCACGCGTCTCTCGCCCGCGGCGTCGCCGACGGGTGACGCCGGACAGACGCCCGAGGCGCTCATCGCGAAGGAGGCGCTTGCGGCCGCGCCCGGCGCCAAGCAGGTCGGTACCTTCTACGAGGGCACGGCAGATCAGACGAGCTGGTCGACCGCGCTGACGAAGGGCAGGTGCTACTGGTTCATCGGCGCCGGCACGCCGGGCAAGACCAAGAAGCTCTGGCTCTACCTGTGGGACCCGGCGAACTCGCGCATCACCGAGAACAAGGGCGAGAGCAACGTGGTCACCACCGGTCACTGCGCGAAGCAGACCGGCATGTTCAAGTTCCAGGCCAAAGTCTACAGCGGCAGCGGGCCGTACAAGGTCGCGGTCTTCGAGAAGGAGTGACCGCGCGGTCCGTGCGCCGCCGTTTCACCGGCGCAGGTCGCGGAAGAAAAGCTCGCTGTCGATGAGCGTGCCCAGCTCGGGCGCGCGCTCACCGGCGGCGACGAACGGCATGACCGCCGCGAGGACCTCGGGCGCGCGCAGCACGCGCTGATGCCCGAGGCCGTGGGTCTCGACGAGCCGTCCGCCGGTGGCGGCGCCGGCGATCACCTCACCGTCGTCGATGGGAACCACGCGGTCTCCGCGGTCGTGGACGACGAGCAGCGGTCCGTCGAACTCGGCGGCGTCGGCGCGGACGTCGAGGTCCTCCATGCGGAGGCCGTAGCGTCGCTCGAGGCGCCGCACGAGGCCACGCTGGGTGCCGGCGTCGAGCCCGAGCAGCTTGCCGAAGACGGCGGCGAAGCGCTGCGGACTGACCGGTGGCGCGACGAGCGCGAGGCGATCGACCTTGAGGCCGAGCCGCGTCGCGAAGAGCGCTGCGGCGCCGCCCACCGAATGGCCGATGATGGCGTGGAGGCGCCCGAGATACGCGCCGGCAGAAGCGACGGCGCGCGCGTGCTCGACGATCGAGGAGATCCCCGACGGCGCGTCGCCGTGACCGGGGACGTCGAAGGTCACGACCGAGAAGCCCTGTCGGACGAGCGGCTCGGCGAAGCTCGCGAGCTGCGAACCGCGGCCCTCCCAGCCGTGGACGAGGAGAACGACGTTGCTTCCGGTGCCCCATCGCCAGGCCGGCAGGGCCTGACCATCGTGCGGGATCGTGAAGCGCTCGGCGCCGGCGAGGGCATGCGCTTCCCACGCCGGTCGGGAGTGGCGCCGCGCCGTCAGGAAGAGGCGCTCGGCGGCGCTCGACGCGAGCGAGGGGACGTACGGGCCGATCACGCGGAAGCCGGCGCGCGCGGCGCGGACGGCGAGGGGGAGCGAGCGCCGCCGGGGGCGGCGACGTCGTTCAGGCCCCGAGTCGTTAATCGAAGAGCCCGCCGACCCAGGGTCGGTGGAGGTACGAACGTTCGTGCTATTTGGAGTAACATTGGCCATGAGCTGCTCCTGGGAGACGATGCGTGAAGCGACGCGCGCGTTGCGCGCAATCAGGACGCGCGCGGATCGCGGGCGTCCGTGAGGATGCGCTCGAAAGCGGTGCGCGCGCGCTTCTCGGCGCGCGGGGGGTCCCCGATGCGGCGCAGGTAGTGGTAGCCGTAGGCGATCGAGTAGAGCTCGTGGGCCAGCTGCTCGCAGTCGAGGTCCTTGCGAAAGTGCTTCTCCTCGACGGCGATGCGGGCCGCGTTGGCGAGCGTCGCGAGCCAGTCCTTCTGCGATGCGACGAAGCGATCGCGGGCGGGACCAGGGCGATCGTCGAGGTCGACGCCGGCGACCACGAAGATGCAGCCGCCCGGGAGGAATTCCTGCTTCGACCAGAGGAGCCAGTTGTCGACGAGCGCGCGGACTCGCGGCTCACCGCGCGCCTTCTTCAGCGCGGGGACGACGACGAGCGCGACGAAGCGCGCGACGGCCTCCTCGAGGATCGCGACCTGGAGGTTCTCCTTCGACGAGAAGTGCGCGAAGAGGCCGCTCTTCGACATGCCGACGTGGTCGGCGAGCTTGCCGATAGTCAGGCCCTCGAGGCCGACCTGCGTCGCGAGCGAGAGCGCCGAGCCGAGCACGGCCGACCGCGTCTTCTCGCCTTTCGTGGCTCCTGCCATGCTCCGAAAATAGAACGACCATGCGGAAAGTCAAGGGGGCCTCTGCGGCGCCTCTTTCGAGAAGGTGGCGCTGGCGAAGATACATCCTTGACGCGGTGGCCCCGGGTAGCCTAACTACGCGTCCTCAATCGATGCGTTCGGGCGGGTAGCTCAGCTGGTAGAGCGCTGGCTTTACACGCCGGATGTCGCAGGTTCGAGCCCTGTCCCGCCTACCAGGTTGGTTCGGGTTGCGTAGTCAGACCAGACAAGCAGAAGTAGAGAGAGCAGAGAGTTCGAGAGTTGGGGCGGTAGTTAAGTTGGTTATAACGCCGGCCTGTCACGCCGGAGGCCGCGGGTTCGAGTCCCGTCCGCCCCGCCAACTACCTCGGTACAACGAGGGTTACCTGAAGCAAACGAGAAGGGATTGAGGAGTCATCCTCGGTCCCTTCGTCGTTTCAGCGGCGCGCACGGTCTGCGCG
>JAYTOQ010000050.1:0-2593 GCA_043747665.1 Polyangiaceae bacterium
TGCGATGCGAGGTCACTTCAGCTTCGCGAGCTTGCGATCGACGGCTGCGGCGTCGACGCCGTTCGCTTTTTTCGCGTTCTCGTATGCCGTCTTCGCTCCGGCCGTGTCCTTGTCGGCAGCAAGCGCGTCGCCGAACGCGATCCACGCAGCCGCGTTCGAAGCAAAGTCCTGCGTCGCGCGCACGGCGAACGCCTTCGCGCTTGTGATGCGACCGGCAGCAAGGCACGCGGTAGAGGCGTTGACGAGCGGCGTCGGGTCGGAGTGGTCTAGGCCGAACGCGACCTGGTAGGCCTCGACCGCCAGATCGATCTCGCCCTTCTTCGCCCAGCCGTCGGCGACGAGCAGACGCGCCGGTTGATCGTTGGGCATCAGCTTGGCCGCCGCCTCGCCCTCCTTGATCGCCTCGTCGGGGCGCCCTTCGGCGAGCGCGAGGCGGCCGGAGACGACGTGCGTGCTCACGTCGTTGGGCGCGAGCTTCAGGAACGAGGCGACGGTACGCTTCGCATCGGCGAGGCGATTGGCGGCGACATAGCCGCCGGCGAGCGCTCGCAGCGCATCGGTGCTCGTGGGGCGCTCAGCCGACGCGCGCTCGAGCGCGGCGACGGACTCGGCGCCGCCCGCGGGCAACGCACGACCGAGCTCGAGGAGCGCAACGGGATCGTGCGGGTCGAGCTCGAGGGCCTTCTTCAGCGATGGCGTCCCGTCCTTGCCGGTGCGACGCAGCACGACGCCCAGGAGCACGTGGGCATCGGCGCGCGTGTCGGCGAGCTTGATGGCGTCGCGATAGGCGGCCTCGGCCTCGGCGTCGTTCGACGACAGCTCCTTCGCGCGCCCGGTGGCGACCTTCGCGAAGTACTGGACCTCGGGCGACGGAGGCGCGGCGGGCGCCTTCACCTTGGCGAGCTCCGCGACCTCGGACTCGGCCTCGCTGCCACGGCGCCACAGGAGATGCGCCTCCGCCGCGCAGACGTGGCTGGCGGCCTCGGCGGCGGGCGACTTGGACATCGAGCGGCACGTGGCCATGGCGGGCTCGAACTCGCGCCGAGCGATGTACGCACGCGCGAGCTCCCACTGGACGCGAGCGCCGATCTCGCCTTTGCCGGCGCTGACGCCATAGGCACGGCGGAGCTCGGTTAGGGCCTCCGCCTCGCGGCCGGCACGGCGGAGGGCGAAACCATATGCGAGCGACGCCTCGACGCTCATCGGCGCGGCCTTCGACTTGTCGCGTGCCGCATCGACCGCGGACTCCTGGGCACCGGCGGGCGCCGAAGCCATGGCGATAGCGACCCCCAGCACGAGGGCCAGAGCCGGCTTGACCGCTGTAGAATGCATGGATAATCCCCTTCGCGAGGCCGCCGGCACGTGGTGACGCTGCTCGACCAAGCAGCGCACGTGCCATTCGCGTCCGCCGTCCAGCTCCGATCTAGCCCTTTCGGTGGCTGGTGCAAACCTGGATGCGCGCCACGGCCCAGCCTGCGGCCTCCCGCACGATCTCGGCGTCGTGCCCCGTCCGAGCTCGTTCGAGCGCCTCGAGGTCACTCGCATCACCGCGGTTACCCATGGCAAGGGCGGCGTTGCGCGCGAGCCCGATGCGCGTCGCTCGCGCGACCGGCGTCCCTTCGCGAAGCGTCGCGTACGCCGGCTCGTCGAGCGCAACGAGGTCGCGCAGCGTGGTGGTCGCCCAGCGCGGATGGGCCTCGAACCGTCCGTCGACGGGAGAAGCCCCGGCCGTCAGGCGCGAGCGCGCGTTGAACGGGCACACGGTCTGACAATCGTCGCAGCCGAAGAGATGCTCGCCGATTCCCTCGCGGAGGCTCTCGGGGACCGCATCGCGTAGCTCGATGGTGAGGTAGGCGACGCATCGCCGCGGGTCGAGCACGAACGGCTTCGCGAACGCCTTCGTCGGGCACGCATCGAGGCAGCGCGTGCACGAGCCGCAGCGCTCCGGGATCGGCGAGTCCGGCTCGAGCTCGAGCGTTGTCACCACTTCGCCCAGCAGCACGAGCGAGCCGACGCCGGGGACGATGATCAGCCCATTTTTACCGACGAAACCGAGCCCGGCGCGAGCCGCCCACGCGCGTTCGAGCACCGGCGCGTCGTCGCACAGCGGCCGAGCCTCGGCGACCTCGTCCGCGGTGCCGAGCGTGCGAACGAGGCGCGCGAGCTTGCGCAGCTTCTTGCGAAGACCGTTGTGGTAGTCGCGACCGCGCGCGTAGCGAGCGATCGAACGCGCGAGCTCTGGGTCCTCCGCCTCCGACTCGCTCGTTCGACCGTAGCGCTGCGCGACGCAGATGACGCTCTTGGCGCCGAGCAAGATGTGATCGGTGTCGAGCCGCGCGCGCGCCTCGCGGGAGGATGCGAGCCAGGCCATGCCGCCGTGCATCCCGTCGTCGACGAACGACTCATAGCGCGCAAAGTCCGCCTCGAGGGGCAGGTCGGCACGCGCGACGCCGACGGCATCGAAGCCGAGCCGCCGCGCCTCGGCGACGATGCGCTCCTTGTTCGTCATCCGGGGGACCTCTCCTTAGCGTCAAATGCGGCCCAGCGCGAACAGGAGGCGACGTTGAGACGCGGGTTACCTATACGTAATGAC
>JAYTOQ010000051.1:0-4498 GCA_043747665.1 Polyangiaceae bacterium
CGCTTGCTCCTCGACGCGGGCAAGGACGGAGTCCACACTCTCCTCGCCGACAAGCCGATCGGCATCCAGGTGATCGGCTACGGCGACTACACGACATACATGTACCCGGGCGGCCTCAACCTCGGCCAGATCGCGCCTGTCCCTCCTCACTAGTTCGGAGAACGACCATGAAGTCCTGGCAAATTGCGCTCGCCGTCGTCGTGGCATCGGGGTCGTGCGTTCTCACGTCGTGCGGGAGCGACAAGCGGAATCCGTTCGGCTCTGATCCCGACGGCGGCGCTGCGGGGCCCACCGGCAACGCCGATCCGTTCGGGAAGCTCGAGGGAGGAACGCCGGAAGCGGGCGCGACACCGCCGGTGATCGGTCATCTTCAGGGCCGCGTGTTCGCGCCCGAGGGCACCGTGCCGGTCTCGGCGGCAATGGTCTACCTCACGACGCGCACGCCCGACGCGATCCCCGGCAACGCCTACTGCGATACGTGCGTGCACCTCACCGCGTTCGAGCCGTATGCGTACTCGAAGAGCGACGGCACCTTCGATCTCGCCGCGTACCAGACCGGCAAGCAGTTCCTCGTCGTGGAGAAGGGCCAGTTCCGGCGCATCCGCGAGGTGAACGTGGTGATGGGCGATCAACCCGTGGCCGGCAACCTCACGCGTCTGCCCGGAAAGACCGACGCCGCGCTGGGCGACACCATCCCCAAGATCGCGATGGTGATCGGCGGCTACGACAAGATCGACTACTCGATGAAGAAGCTCGGCATCGAGGAGTTCTATCGCTACGGCGATGCGCCGGCGGGGTTCCCGGGCAGTGACGGGCCCGGCATCAAGACCGGCAAGGCCGGCAATGCCCTCATGAACGACGCCGCCGAGATGAGCGCGAATCACATCGTGCTCCTGCCGTGCGCGGCGATGGGCTACTCGCAGAAGGATCCCTCGAGCGGCAGCGGCTTTCTCTGCGGCGCGCCGACATCGCCGCAGAAGAGCGCGTTCAAGAGCTACGTCGACAGCGGCGGAAAGCTCTACGTGACCGACTTCGCCTACGAGGCGGTTCGCCAGACGTGGCCCGGCTTCATCACCTTCTACGACGACACGATGCAGCCGCTGACGAACACGTCGCAAGGCATCGGCACGGCATGTCGTGGCGGCGCCGAGGACACGCAGGGCACCGCGCAGGACAAGGGCCTCGGCGACTGGATGACCGCCATCGGTGACGGCAACATCCAGCTCAAGGCGGCGTGGTCACGCATCGAGTCGGTGCACGCGCAGCCCGGCGTCGACCCGGACGGCAAGCCGAAGACCATCACGCCGAAGGTGTGGATGACGTCGACCATCGGCTCTGGCACGCAGCTCCCCGCGACTGTGAGCTTCGAGCAGAAGTGCGGGCGCGTCCTCTTCAGCACGTACCACGCCGAGGGCGACAGCACGTCGACGCTTCTGGCGCAGGAGAAGGCGCTGCTCTACGTGCTGCTCGAGGTGGGTGTGTGCGTCGGCGAGCTTCCGCCGCCGCCGCCGCCGCGCTGACCGTCCGTGACGGCGTGATCGGGTTGTGCGATCCTCCGCGCATGGCCGACCCGCGCAGCCGTCGGACGGGTGAGCACAACCCGCAGATCGTTCGGCTCATGGCAGACGCTGCTGCGATGCGCGAGCAGGTCGACGCGCTCGAGGCTCGCATCTTGCGACTCGAGGCCGAGGTGGCAGCGGGCCGAAAGAGCGCCGCGACGCCGCCGTCGCCGTCGCCCTCGCCCCCGCGCGCGTCCCCATCGATGCCGCCGGCGTCCAACCGTCCGAGCAAGCGCCCTCCTGCGGGGCCGCCGCCGCTGCCGAAGGCGCTTCCCACGATCCCGGCGATGCCTGCCGCGATGAGCAGGGGAGGAGGACGCCGGAGCATCGTCGACATCTCCGAGATCGCCGAGCTCGTGGAGTCCATTCCGCCGCCCGCACCTGGACCGCCGCGTCCCCGGAAGTAGCCGCGCCATGACCACCGCCGCAGAGCACGCCGCGAACATCGAGCGAGATGGCTTCACCATCGTGGAGGACGCGATTGCGCCCGAGCTCGTCGATCGGCTCGTCGCGGCCATCGATGCGCTGCACGCCGAGCTCGCCGTCACGCCGGCCGCGAACATCTTCGAGGGGCTGAAGACGTTGCGCGTCTACAACCTGCTCGCGCGCGGGAAGGTCTTCGAGGACGTGCCCGTGCACGACGCCGTCCTCCCCATCGTCGAGACAGTGCTCGATCGTGGATGCCTCGTGTCGTCGTTCTCCTCGATCACCATCATGCCCGGCGAGGCGGCGCAGCCGATCCACGCCGACGATCAGCTCATTCCGTTGCCGAAGCCGCACGTCCCGCTCGTCTGCAACTCGATGTGGGCGCTCACCGATTTCACCGAGGCGAACGGCGCGACACGCCTCGTGCCGCGTACGCAGGGCGCCGATCGGTCACCCAATTTCGGCGAGCCCCACGAGACCGTCGCCGCGGAGATGAAGCGCGGAAGCGTCCTCGTCTGGAACGGCAGCTTGTGGCATGGCGGTGGCGCGAACCAGACGAGCGAGCGGCGCGTCGGGCTCGCCATGAACTACTGCGTCGGGTGGATGCGCCAGCAGGAGAACCAGCAGCTCGGCATCCCGCTCGAGATCGCGAAGGGCTTCTCGCCTCGGCTTCAGAAGCTGGTGGGGTATGGCCTGTACCGACAGCTCCTCGGCCACGTCGACAAGTGCAGCCCAGTCGATCTCCTCGACGGCACCGGGCCGCGCCCCGTCGTCGGCGTGATGTAGATCCATCGCGCGCTCTCGTTCAACGTTCGAGACCTGCGCCATTCGTGCAGCTTCGCTGCGGAGCGTTCGTGTGCCAACGCTCGCGCTGAACCGCACTGAATGGAATTTGCCGGCTCGACGCCATCGACGCATGTGCGAACGGGTGGGCGAAGTCGTCCCGCGTCCAAGACCTGGGCCGTACCATCAAGCGCATGGCATCAGCGGGGTCGCGTCGCTGGCGGCTCATCGCTAGACTCCGCCCATGGTGCGAAGCGAAGACTTCGGAGAGGCGGACGTCACGCGGGCGAAGTACGTGAACCCTCTCGTGGTGCCGGGACCGGCATCCGAGGTCGAGCTCGTGCGCTTGCACGTGGTGGTGGAGCGCGTGGCCGGCGTCGACTCCGGCGAGACGTTGGTCTTCGACGGTGACGTCTGTCGCATCGGCTCGCATGCTTCGAACGACCTCGTGCTCGAGGACAAGACCATCTCGCGCTTCCACTGCCGGATCGCGCGCGAGGGGAGCGCGTGGCGCATCACCGACACCGGCTCGAGGAACGGTACGCGGCTCGACGGCGTGAAGGTGCACGCGGCGGAGCTCGAGAAGGAGTCGGTGCTGGTCCTCGGCGAGTCGGCGATCCGCGTGAAGCCGGTGAGCCGCGGGCACATCAGCCGGATCGCCGCGGCGACACAGTTCGGCGGGATCGCCGGACAGAGCGCGGCGATGCAGCGGATGTTCGCGGTGCTGGAGCGCGTGGCCGCGAGCGAGATCGACGTCTTGATCCATGGCGAGAGCGGCACGGGCAAGGAGCTCGTGGCGACGGAGCTCGTGCAGCGGAGCACGCGGGCCGACGGTCCCGTGGTGGTGGTCGATTGCGGATCGATCTCGCCGAACCTCGTGGAGAGCGAGCTTTTCGGCCATGTGCGCGGCGCGTTCACGGGCGCGGATCGCGAGCGCGAGGGTGCGTTCGAGGCGGCCGACGGCGGCACGTTGTTCCTCGACGAGATCGGCGAGCTGCCGATCGAGCTCCAGCCCAAGCTGCTGCGAGCGCTGGAGGCGCGCGAGGTGCGTCGCGTGGGCCAGACGAAGATGAAGCGCATCGACGTGCGCGTCATCGCGGCGACGAATCGCGATCTCGAGCGCGAGGTGAATCGTGGTCGCTTCCGCGAGGACCTCTACTACCGGCTCGCGAAGGTGAGCGTGCGGGTGCCGTCGCTGCGTGATCGTCTCGAGGACATCCCGCTGCTGGTGAAGACGTTCCTGGCGTCGCTCGGCGGCCGCGAGGCCTCGAAGCTGTTCTCGCCGTCCGTCATCGAGGAGATGCAGCTCCACGACTGGCCGGGCAACGTGCGTGAGCTGAGGAACTACGTCGAGCGCAGCCTGGTCCTGGACGACGTCCCGCCGCCGTCGCGCCGAAGCGGCACGATCCGCGCGTACGGCCGCCCGGCCCCGGGCGATGCGGGTGGCGGTAAGGGCGCCAGTGATGTCCGTGGCGACATGCGCAACGCGGATGCGCGGACGGAGCTGCGGTCGGATCCGCCCCCGCGCACGCATGCGTCCGATGCTCCGCCGAGCGACGTCCCGTTTCGCGTGGCGAAGGAGAGCGCGATCGCTGCGTTCGAGAAGTCGTATCTCGGGCCGCTGATCGACCGCTGCAACGGCAACGTGAGCCAGGCCGCGCGTGAGGCGAAGATGGATCGCATGTACCTGCATCAACTGGCGCAGAAGCACGGATTCAAGGTGGGCCGAA
>JAYTOQ010000052.1:0-3306 GCA_043747665.1 Polyangiaceae bacterium
GCCGGCGAATGCTACTCGTACACCGAGGGCGGCAACGGCGAGCTCGGCTTCTACATGATCTCCGACGGCAGCGGCACGCCCTACCGGTGGCGCGTTCGACCGCCGTGCTTCGCGATTACGCAAGGCCTCTCGAAGCTCATCAACGGCGCCATGCTGAGCGACATCGTCCCCACCTTCGGGTCGCTCAACATGATCGGCGGAGAGTGCGACCACTGAAACGCGGACGATAATCGCGCGTTACCGGCGCGCTGCCTGCGTCGTCCTGCTGCGACGTACGGAAGTACGTCTCGCTACTGCTTGGGGCGACAATACGCACGGTGAGCTCGGACACATGAGCGGCGTGGGAGACGAGAGCTGTGTCGGTCGCCTCTCGTCCTCTCGCACGCCGGTGAAGGTCGACGGCGTGTCGAACATTGCCGAGCTCGCGGTGAGCGGAGTCTTGGCGTGCGCGGTCGACAAGGCGAGCCCGATGCTCGCGAATACTGGCCTTGCGTCACTGGTCGGCACGAACAGCCACGTGTGCGGGATCGGGCCGGGCCGTTCCGTGAAGTGCTGGGGCGTCAACAACGATGGGGAGCGCGGTGCGCCTCCATCGTCGGTTCGCGGAGTCATGTTCCGACCGCGCTCGAGAGCAGCGCGGGCTGCCCCGAGGCGTGCTCGCCCACGCCCCGCGAGATCGCTGTTCTTAGACAGCGCCTCTCAGGTCGTCGAAAGCGTGTGGGTTACACGCGTTCGATGCTGCGCTTCGAGACCACGAGGAACCGCCACAGCAGGAGCGCCGCCACGACCGCGAGGCCCGTGAGCAGGCCCCACCACAGCCCTGGCGCACCGAGGCCCATGTGGAAGCCGAGCAGGAGCGCGAGCGGAAACCCGACGAGCCAGTGCGCGGCGACGTTCGCGACGAACGGGAAGCGCACGTCACCCGAGCCGCGTAGCGCACCGGCCGCGACGCCTTGTACGCCGTCGAACAGCTGAAACGCGGCGGCGATCCCCAGCAGCGTCACGCCGAGGTCGGCGATTGCCGGGTCATCGGTGAAGAGCGCGACGAGCGGGCGCGGCGCGAGCAAGAACAGCGTGCTCGAGCACGCCATGAACCCTGCGCCCAGCGCGATCCCGATGAGGCCGGGGCGCCGCGGTGAGCGTCCTTCGCCGACCGCGTGACCGCAGCGCACGGCGGTCGCGCTGCTCACGCCGAGCACGCCCATGAACGTGAAGCTCGCCAGGCCAATGGCGATCTGATGCGCGCTGACCGGTACCTTGCCGAGCCGTCCCGCGAGAACCGCCACGAGCGCGAACACCCCGATCTCCGCGAGGAGCTGGAAGCCGATCGGCGTCCCGAGCCGCAGCACCTTCGCCACCGAGACGCGCGACGACGGCACCATCCCGCGCGGACGCATGGGGAGGACTGCCACCATCACCACGCCGACGAGGACGAAGTTCGAGATGGTGCTCGCTACGCCGGCGCCGAACGCGCCCATGGGGCGGATGCCCACCGCGATGCGACCGAACCTGCCGAGCGGGAGCTCGCCGCGCACGAGGACGTTGCACACGACGATGTTGACGACGTTCGCGACGATGGCCGAAGCGAGCGCGGGCCACGTCCGCTTGTGGGCTTGCAGGAAGGTCTTTGCCGCGAGGAACACCGGGAAAAAGAGGAGACCCGGCGTCTGCGCGATCAAGAAGGTGCGACAAGGGCCGACCAGCTCCGGAGCGATGCCGATCGGGACGAGGAGCCACGTCGCGGCGATGGTGAGCACGCTGCACGGCACCCAGATGAGGGCGCACGCGATGGTCGTCGAGATGAACGCGCGCCACGCGACGTGCGGCTCGCCGGCGCCGATCGCTTGCGCGGCGAGAGGCTCCAGCGCGGCGGCGGCGCCGATGCCGAGCGCGAGCCCCGCGAACCCGATCGATCGGCCGATCGACGCGCCGCCGAGATCGGCGGCGGAGACGTGACCCAGCACCGCGACATCGACGAGCCCGAGGAGCGTGACTCCGAACTGCGCGAGCGCGATGGGCAACGCGAGACGAGCAATCGTGTCGAGCTCGCTTCGCTCGTTCGTCGCACGCGCCGGTGAAGCCAACGCGTCGCATCCTAGCAGGCGGAGGAGCGCGGCTCGTGGCCCCCTTGACAGAGTGAATCCGCAGGCTTTTACTGGCGTTGCCGCGTGTCTCTCACGCGGACTACGAAACGGGGGGACTTCGTGGAAAAACCCAGACGACGAACGCTGACCAGCCCCGGGCTGGGCGACAGTGGACTGCACGCGCGACAGGTCGTGCCGACCGTGCCGCCGGCCTCGGGTGTGCGCGATCGATCGCGGGAGCGCTCGGCAGAGGACGAGAGCGTCCCGCCGCTCTCTGCCGAGAAGGTCTCGGGGCGGCGTCCGCGGACGAGCCGACCGCCAGTTCGCGTCGACGACGTCGGCGACGCGGCCGTCGCCATTGCGTCGAGGGCCGTCCTCACGTTCGCTCCGAAGCTCCTCAAGAGTCGCAACGAGCTGATGGACGCAGCGATCGATCCTCGCGATGCGTTCGTGCTCTCGCTGATCGACGGTAAATCGAACGTCGCCGCCATCGTCGACAGCTCGGGCATGCCCAGCGAGGAGATCGCAGCCATCTTGGAGCGACTCGCCGGCCTCGGCATCGTGTCGCTCCGGTGACCCGCCGCACCGCGTCATCGGCCACTCCAGAAAAGCGCTGCAATGCTGCGCGCATAGAGGAGGGTGACCAACCGAGCGGTCGCCGGCATACTCCCTGGGGAGTAAGAATCGTCCGGTTACGGCAAACCGCGTATTGACGCCCGCTGCCGCAGCGCGATCCTGGCGTAGCGACCGGCAGCAACGGACCCCATGAAGCCAAGCGAAAAACGAACGAGCACGCAACTAGGCCTCGGGAAGGTGAGCGGCGAGCCCCGTCACACCACCACGCGCGACCGTGTCGAACCGGGCGTGTCGGGGAGCGCCCCGCCGATCAGCGCGCCGCCCCCGAGCGGCGATCCGACCGCGACCGGGCAGCACCGGCGTCACACGCGGTCGCTCGAGAGCGCTCCGCCGTCGGAGCGCGGAGAGCCGACGCCAAGCGCGCCGCCCGTTGCGCCGCCGGTGAACGTAGTCCGCACCGAGAGCAATCCGCCGGTCGACGGTCGCGTGGAGCGCATCGAGATCGAGGCTTCTCCGCTCTCCGTGCGTGATCCGTCGCGCGCGCCTTCGAAGTCGAACGACAGCCGCGAGGGACGCTTCGCCGCGGAGGAGAAGCCCACGGGCCGCCGGCTCATCTCGCCCGACGCCCGCCTCGCGCGCGAGGACG
>JAYTOQ010000053.1:0-13420 GCA_043747665.1 Polyangiaceae bacterium
CGCAATCCGCTGTGCGTGGTGATCAACGCCATCGGCAGCCTGCGCGAGCTCCTGCGCGCCGGAATGCCCGCTTCGAGGCTCGCAGACGCCGAGGTCTTCGCGCGCATGGCGAGCGAGGAGGCGGTGCAGCTCAATCGCATCGTCTCCGATCTCCTCGACTTCGCGCAGCCGCGGTCGCCTGCGCTGCGCCTGGGAACGCTAGGTCCGGTGCTCGAGAACGTCGCCGCGGCGACCGCGCCGGACGGTCGCGTGACCGTGGAGATCGACGGCGAGCTGCCGCCGCTGCACCTCGACGCGCTCTTCCTGCAGCGGGCGCTGCTCAACCTCGTGTTGAATGGGCTACAAGCGGTCCCCCGGGACGGACAGGTGTCGATCCGTGCCTCGGCCGTGGAGCTCCACGGGCTCACGTTCGTGCGCATCGACGTGACCGACGACGGCCAGGGCATCCCGGTGAACGTGCGAGAGAGCATCTTCGAGCCGTTCTTCACGACGAAGCCGTCCGGCACGGGGCTCGGCCTTGCGGTGGTGAAGCGCGTGGTTGAAGCGCACGGAGGAGACCTCGCGGTCGACTCGGGCGCGGCCGGAACGCGCTTTCGCGTGATGCTCCCGGCCGCACGAGCCTAAGACGGCCGCAGCGCTCGCGGTGAGCGACGCGATCTCGCTCTGGCCGGTGGCGAGAACTGACTCGCGGTGACGTAGGCGAGCGACGCGGCCGTTCTTCAAGGCGCGCCGCACGAGCCTGTCGAGCGCGTCGACCGACTCGTTGTTCCAGTAGACGAACGTGTCGTCGACCCCGACGCGATGAGTCGGCGCCCGGTCACGACGGTGGTCGAAGAAGCGGCCGCGTCGGGGAGCGGTGTCGCTGCATCTCCCGCGTCGGCGATGCTTGCGTCGGCGTTCGGCACAGCGGCGTCGATCGGCGGCGGCGGCTCCGTACAGCCTCCCCGCTCGGTGCACGCGAAAGGATCGATCTCCGCGGTCGTGCACACGGCGCCCGCATCCGATGCGCCGTCGCCGCTTGCGTCCGGCGGCCGGCTCTCCGATGGCGAGTTTTGCCTTCAGCCAGCGAGACCGCCCTCACTCCGGGCCAAGCACCTCGTGCGGGATCTCGGAAGGCGCGGTCGTGCCGTCGCCGAGTTGACCTTCGCTGTTGTCGCCCCAGCACACGATGCTGCCGTTCTTGCGGCGCGCGCAGGTGTGCGTGTGCCCCGCCGCGATCTCGGTCGCGTCGTCGAGCGACGGCACCCGAGCGGGCGAGAGCTGACCCTTGGGCGCCAGCGCGCTCCGCTCGGGAGCACCGATGCGAAAGCCCCAGCAGAAAACGGCGCCGTCACGGCGGCGCGCGCAGGCGTGTCCGAAGCCTCCGCTGGCGACCTCGGCGACGTCGCTCAGGCCGGCGACGTTGCTCGGATCGCCACGCGAGGTCGACGTTCCGTCCCCGAGCCTCCCGTAGCTGTTCTCGCCCCAGCAGCCCACGGTGCCGCGTGCAGTGAGCGCGCACGCAGCGAAGCCGCCCGCCGAGATTCCGACCGCGTCCGCGAGGTGGAGCACGCGCACGGGATCGCTCGTGGGCAGGGCGCGCTTGCCAAAGACTCCTCCTCCTACGCCGTTGCCGAGCTGGCCTTTGTCGTTGTCGCCCCAGCACCACACGCTACCGTCCCCGCGCCGCACGCAGGCGAGCCCCCAGTCGACGGTGAGCTCGAGCGCGTCGTCGATCGCGCCGATGCGAACGGGCTCGGAGCGCCGGGCGGCCGTGCCTTGTCGGCCGGCGCCTTCGTCCGTTCCGAAGCAATACACCTGGTGCTTCGAGCTGCCGCCGTCCGCGTCCGGCGCGCTCTTGACCTCGATGATCGCGCACGTCTTGAAGCTGCCGGCCGCGATCTGCTCGACGTCGGCGAGCCCACGAACGGGCGCGAGCTGCGTCCGGTTCACGAACGCGCCATCGCCCAGCTCGCCGTCGAGATCGCGTCCCGCGCACTGGACGTGCCGGCTCGTCGTGAGGACGCAATAGTGGCTGTCGCCGAGCGCGATGGCGGTCGCGTCGGTGAGAGGGAGGCGCGTCGGCCTCGCATGAGACGCGCCATCGCCGATGGCGCCCCAGCACCAGATCCCATCGCTGCGCTTGGCACAGGTCCCGAAGCCTGCGGCGACGAGCGTTCGCGGGGCAGCCGGCTTCCCGACGTCGAAGATGCGAGCGCCTGCCGAGTCGAGGGGGGGCGCCTTCTTCTGGCAGCCCGAGGACGCGAGTGACGCCACGAGCGCAGCGGTCGCGGTCGCGAGCGCGGTCGCGAGCGCCGGCGCACGAGCGATCCGCGCGCGCTGTAGGAACCGAAAGGTCATCTCGAGAGCCTATCGCGGCTGGAGGGGTGGCCGGGGCCCGGGTCGCGCTCGGCTTCCGGCTCCGGCTCCGGCTCCGGCTCCGGCTCCGGCTCCGGCCAGGGCGTGGCTTCCCTTCGCGAGGCCCGCGCGCTAGTGACCACGACACCGTTCAGCCCGCCCGGGAGGCCCCGCGATGATCGACGACCAGCTCCGTGAATGCCTGACCTTCGACGACGTCCTGCTCGTCCCCGCGTACAGCGAGGTCCTTCCGCGCGACGTCGACATCAAGACCAGGCTCTGCCGGGGGCTAGAGCTCAACACTCCGCTCGTCAGCGCTGCGATGGACTCGGTCACCGAGCATCGCGCCGCGATCACCATGGCGCGCGAGGGCGGCATCGGCATCCTCCACAAGAACCTCCCGCCGTCCGAGCAGGCGCGGGAGGTCGAGCGCGTGAAGCGCGCCGAGAGCGGCATGGTCCTCGCGCCGGTCACGGTGCGGCCGAGCCAGTCGCTCCGCGAGGCGCTCGGCATCATGCGCGAGCACGACATCTCCGGCGTCCCCGTGGTCGAGGGCGATCGCCCGGTCGGCATCCTCACCGCGCGTGACATTCGCTTCGAGCGCAACCTCGACCAGCCGGTCAGCGCGCTCATGACGAAGGAGCTCGTCACCGTCTCGCCGGGCGTCACGCCCGACGAGGCGAAGGCGCTCCTGCACCAGCATCGCATCGAGAAGCTGCTCGTCGTGGACGGCGGCAAGCTCGTCGGCCTCGTCACCATCAAGGACATCCTCCAGGCCGATCGCAATCCGCTCGCGTCGAAGGACGACAAAGGCCGGCTCCGCGTCGGCGCCGCCATCGGCCCCGGTCCCGATCGCGACGAGCGCGCCGCCGCCCTGGTCGCCGCCGGCGTCGACGTCATCGTCATCGACACCGCTCACGGTCATTCGAAGGGCGTCATCGACGCGGTCCGCGCCATCAAGAAGGCGTATCCGAACGTGCCGGTCATCGCCGGCAACGTCGCCACTGCGGATGCCACCGAGGCGCTCATCGAGGCCGGCGCCGACGGTGTGAAGGTCGGCATCGGCCCCGGCAGCATCTGCACCACGCGCGTCGTCGCCGGCATCGGCGTCCCGCAAATCACCGCCGTGAGCGACTGCGCTCGCGTCGGCGATCGCCACGGCGTTCCCATCATCGCCGACGGCGGCGTGAAGCACTCGGGCGACATCACCAAGGCCATCGCCGCCGGCGCAGCCGCCGTGATGATCGGCTCGCTCTTCGCCGGTACCGACGAGTCGCCCGGCGATCTCGTCCTGTTCCAGGGCCGTAGCTACAAGGTCTATCGCGGCATGGGCTCGATGGGCGCCATGAAGAAGGGGAGCAAGGACCGCTACGGCCAGAGCGGCACCGCCGACGATAAGCTCGTGCCCGTGGGCATCGAGGGACGCGTCCCGCACCGCGGCTCGCTCGCGTCGGTCCTCCATCAGCTCGTCGGCGGCCTCCGCTCCGGCATGGGCTACACGGGATCGAAGACCATCAAGGAGCTCCGCTCGAAGGCGAAGTTCATCCGCGCCACTTCCCAGGGCCTCCGCGAGAGCCACGTCCACGACGTGATCATCACGGAAGAGGCGCCGAACTACAACTCGCGCTGAGGGGCACGCCGGGACCTCGGCCCGCGCACCATCACCATGAAGCGAAACATCACCGCGTACTGGCTGGGACGCGTCGGCTACGAGCGAGCGCACGCCCTCCAGCAGGCGCTCGTCGATGCACGCATCCACACGCCCGATCGCTTCGGCGACGTGATCCTGCTGCTCGAGCACGATCCGGTGGTGACGCTCGGCCGCGGCGCCAAGGAAGAGAACATCCTCGCCGGCGACGAGGACCTGCGCGCCCGCGGCGTCAGCGTGTCGGAGACGGGGCGCGGCGGCGACGTCACGTTCCACGGCCCGGGGCAGCTCGTCGCCTATCCCATCATCGACCTCAAGCCCGAGCGCTGCGACGTCCGCAAGTACGTACGCGATCTTGCCGAGGTCATGATCCGCATTGCGCGTGATCACGGCGTCGCGGCGGGCGTGCTGCCCGGCGACCCGAAGTACGTCGGCGTCTGGGTCGACGAGAGCGCGCCGACCATCTGGGACGAGGCGCGTGGTCTGGCGGCATCGCGCGGTGAGGTGCCATCGGCGAGCGTCGGCGCGCCGGGTTCATCACCGCGACTCGCCAAAATAGGCGCGATCGGCGTCCGGCTCTCCCGCTGGATCACCATGCACGGCTTCGCGCTCAACGTGGCGACCGACCTCTCGGGGTTTCGACTGATCGTGCCGTGCGGGATCCAGGCGCTCGGCGTCGCGTCGCTCACCACGCTCGGCATGGCGCCCCCTTCTGTCGAGGAGGTCGCACGCCGGTCACTGCCTCACTTCGCCGGCGTCTTCGACGCCGACGTCGCGCTTGCCGGTCCGGCGCTGGTCACCGCGCTCACCGCCCTCGGCGCGGCGTCACAGCCTGCGGTCGGATGAGCCGCCACGTACGTCGCGAGGTCGTCCCACAGCGCGCTGAGCAGGCGATCGGCCATCAGCTCGTCGCCGGATTTCTTGAGGTGAACGCGGTCCGGCTCGACGAGGCCCTTCTTCGCGAACGCCAGGATGGAGTCGGCACCGCCCATCGCGGCGTGCCAGTCCCAGAACGCCGCGCCGCTCTCCTCGGCGATGGTGCGCACCGTCTTGCCCATCTTCACGACGCGCGCATCGGAGTGACGCGCGGGCGGCGCGCCCGGAACGGCGTCCTCCATGGAGTCGGGCGAGGAGACGAAGAGGATCGGCACGGCGGGCAGCGCACCGCGTAGCTCGTCGACGAAGAGCTTCGCGTTGCGCCTGTTCTCGGCGTCGGTGCCCCACACGTTCGTGCCCAGCTGGATGATCACGAGGTCGTAGCTGCGCCGCTCTAGCTGCGCCCGACGCGTGTCGTTCTTGACGATGGTGAGCTGCTCGAAGTTGAGCGAGCCGGTGCCGAGCGAGTCGACGACGATGCTCGGCTGCGTCCGCTCCAGCGCGACGCCGTACATGCGAACCGGACCGTGGCCGCGCGTGAGCACCTTCAGCTCGTGATGCGCGTCGGGGAGATCGAAGCGCTCGAACGCCGCATCGAACGAGGGCGCGCGCGTATCGATCGAGCGCACGACGCTGCCGTCGATGGCGACGTCGAAGCTTCCGCCGCCGGGTTGCTGGAGGAAGAACAGATCGAAGCGGCTCGCGGTCCAGCCGATGGGCGCGCCCGGACGGGGGTCCGTCGAGACCCAGGAGGAGCACCCGGGCACCGCACACTCGGCGGCGATGTTGGCGAAGCCGTAGTGCGCGTCCATGACCTTGTTGGTCGACGTCGCGATCTGCTTCCACGCCTTCCACGTGCCGTCGTGGTGCACGTCGTTGTGGCTGTACCACTCCCACGGACGCGAGAGCGCGACGTAGCCGTGGCCGCCGTCGCCGAAGCGCGCCTGGAGCTGCCTGCGCAGCCGACCGGTGGTGGCGTCCGCGGTGAGGTTCGAGTCCCCGAACATGGCGATGCGCACGTGATCGGTGGCGTTGCCGCGCGCGAGCCGCGCCACGCGCGCGTGAAAGCCCGCGAGCGCCGCCGCAGGATCGACGAGCGGTGGAACCGCCACATCGACGACCGACGTATCGACGGCGAAGCGCGCCACCTTCGCTTCATCGATGGGCGCGCAGGGATGGGCCGCGGCCGCGCGTGGATCGGCGGCGCGCGGAGCCGGCGGATCGATCGCGACGGGCGCAGCGTCGGAGGGCGTGTCGCGCGACGACGACGCAGTGGTGGAGCGCTGGCACGCGGTGCCCACCGCGAGCGCGGCCAGGCCGAGCGCCGCATGCCAGGTCATCGCGGCCGTCCTCACGGCATGGGATGCTACTGCGCAACGCGGTGGATCGCGCAAATCCCGTGAATCATGCCTCGTTCCAGCGCAGGCGGCCGGGCGAGCAGCGCTCAGCGCGATCCGTTGCGCAACACGCGCATGCTCCGACGCGAGCGCGCGGCGCTTCGCGGAGACGTGGCTGAAGTGCAAGTCGCCGCGCGGCACCACCGGGTGAGTTAGGCTTTCGGCCATGGGCAACTCGCGTCTCGTGATCGCCGCCGTGGTGCTGGTTGCTGCGTGCGGCGGCACGACATCCTCGACGTCGGGTACCGTGACGCCCACCGACGGTGGGAGCGCCACCACGGGCTCGACGTGCAACGACCTCGCGTCGGCTGCTCAGAAGGACGTCGCTACCGTCCTCGAAGCGCATCTCTCGTGCACGCAGGCGAGCGACTGCAAGGTGACCATCCCGCCGTGCGCGCCGCCGTCGCCGATCACGTGCGTGAACGGCAAGTGCTCCGGCTGATGGGCCGCGCGGCGCAGGTCACGCCACCGGCGGTGACTGCGTAGCGAGGCGCTTCCGCCTTCGCCACGACACGAACGCATACGCGATTGATCCGCCGAGCGCTCCACCGGCGGGCGCGACGACGAGCGTGCCGGCGATGAGCTCCGCCACCAGCGTGCCGATGCCCGTGGCCTTGAGCTCGCTCGGCGACATGGCCATTAAGCTACCGTGGAGGAGCAGCGCGCCCATCTCGATCTCCGCGAACGTGATGAACGGTGCGATGAACGGCATCGAGATGTTCGCGGCGAGGTAAGCGACGCCGGTGTCCAGCCGCAGCGGCACGCAGACGGCGATCACGATCAGCCAGTGGAGGCCGAACGCGGGCGTCATGCCGATCACGAGGCCGAGCCCGACGCTCAGTGCCGCGCGCCACGGCGTCAGCTCACCGCCACGGAGACGGCGCCACGCTTGACGCGCGAGCTCCTTACGCTCGCGCCACTTCTCGTTCACGATTCCGCCCGGCCGCGCCCGTTCAGGACTGCGGTGCTTGCGGCGGCTGCGAAGCGCGCGTGCGCTCCAGCATCCGCAGGTACATCTTGGCCTGCGAGTTCTCGGGCTCGACCTTGATGACCTCGCGCCACTGCTCTTCCGCGGCGTTCGACTCGCCGAGCGCGAGCAGCGTGACGCCGAGCTGGAGCCGCGCCGGAACGTAGTTCGGCTTCGCCTGCAGCGCCGCTTCGTAGTGGCCGCGCGCCGCGGGGAGGTCGCTGATCTCGCGCAGCAGCGTGCCGAGCTTCACCTGGAGATCGGCGAAATGCGGGCAAAGCACGGTCGCCTTCTCGTACTCGTGGATCGCCTCGCGCGGGAGGCCGGCATCCGCGTAGGCCTGCGCGAGATCGGCATGCATGTTGGCGAGCTTGCCGCGCGCGAACGCGTCGAGGCCCTGGGGGGTTCCGGCCGGCCCCACCTTGATTCGGCTATAGACTTCGCGCGCCTTCTCGTACTTGCCGCGATCGTTGTACGTGACGGCGAGGTTGAGGGCCGCCTCCGTGTAGGCCGGGTTCAGCGCGAGGGCGCGCTCGAAGTGACGCTCGGCGACCAGGAAATTCCCGCGCGAATGCGCGATGACGCCCAGCATGTCGTGCACATCCGCGTAGCGGTCCTCTTCCTCGAGGACCATGCGAAGCATCTGCTCCGCCTTCTCGAACTCGCGCTTCGCGTAGTGCTCGCGACCGAGGACGAGGAGCTGCTTCACCCGCTCGTTCATGCTTCGCCTCTTCGGTGCATCACGATCCGGCACTCTAGCGACGTTTGCCGCGAAGGGGGAAGGGGGAAGGGGGATGGGGGCTCCTCGCCTTGCGCGTGCCCGCCCCCGAGGCTATGTCGTCCGCCGCGTGACGGACGAGAGCCGAGATCACCGGGCGGGCGCGCTTCCCGAGCCTCGGCAGGGCGTGTCCGAGGGCGAGAGTCCGTCGTCACCGGAATCCACGAATGCCGCCTCGCATCCCCGCGATCGGGGACGAACCGTGGCGCTCGGCATCCTGGGCGGGCTCGTGCTCCTCGGGGTGGTGCTCATCGCGCGCGGCCCGCAGACGGCGCTGGGCACGGGGTCGGTCGCACCGGTCGCTGCGCTGACCAGCGCCGAGCTGCCCGCCGTCGCCCTGACGACGCGGATCGTCACCGACGCCGGCGCCAACGTGGCGGCGCCGGTGGATGCCGGCCCGAAGCTCGTTCCTGCATGGCGCGTTGCCGCTCTCGAGCGCGATCCGGGGGTCGAGATCGTGAAGGGAACGCGAGGCGCGCACTCGTTCGCCAGCGCGCTCGCGCAGGCCGGCATCACGAAGGCCGAGATCCGTCGCATCACGCACGCCACGGACGACATCCGGCGCATCGAGCACGGCGTACCGAAGGACAGCTTCGTCGTCGCGCGGGATCGCACGAAGGGCAGCGTGCTCGCGTTCGAGTACATCGTGTCGCCGTCGGAGATCTGGCAGGCCGGCGGCAAGCCCGACGCGAAGGGCGATGGGAAGGGCGATGGGAAGGGCGACGACGGCCTCGTGACCCGGAAGCTCGAGCTCTTCGTCGAGAAGAAGCGCACGCAGGCGGCGCTCGTCGTCACCGCCGATCTCGCGAAGGCCATTTCCGCGGCGGGTCTCCGCGAGGAGGCCATCGAGGAGATCGACGACGCGCTCGAGGGCCACGGCGACGCCGCCGTCGTCAAGCCGGGCGTGCGTCTCCGCGTCATCGGCAACGAGGAGTGGGTGGAGGGCGCCTTCACGCACTACCGCGTCGAGGCCGTCGAGTACGTGCCGAAGACCGGCGACCGCCTTCGCGTCTACCACTACGAGCGCGACACCTCGGCAGAGGGCAGCCACCGCCACATGCCGCGCGCGGGCTTCTACGACGCCAAGGGCCAGCAGCCGTTCCGCGGGACGTTCCGCTCGCCGGTGCCGCTCGCGCGCATCACGTCACGCTTCAATCCGAAGCGCATGCATCCCGTGCTGCACGTGGTGATGCCGCACAACGGCATCGATTTTGGCGCCACCACGGGGACACCGGTGTACGCCGCCTCGTCGGGCACGGTGCACAGCGCCGGCGACAGCGGACCGTGCGGGAACATGGTCCAGATCGATCACACGAGCAACCTCTCGACCGCGTACTGCCACCTCTCGCGCTTCGCTGCCGGGATCCATCCGGGCCAGCACGTCGAGGCGCGGCAGCTCGTCGGCTACGTCGGACAGACGGGACGGGTCACCGGCCCGCATCTCCACTTCGCGGTCAAGCGCGGTGGGACGTTCATCGATCCCATGGCCCTCAAGATGGACGGCGTTCGCACGCTGCCCCCCTCCGATCGAGAGGTGTTCGCGAAGCGCCGCGCCGAGCTCGACGTCGCGCTCGAGAGCATCACGCTACCCTCCGCGGACGGCGTGGCCGCTCCCGACGACAAGGACGAGAACAAGGACGAGCCCGGCGGCGAGGAGTGAGCGAGAGTCAGCCGTCGCCGCAGTCATCGCAGCCGTCATCGTAGTAGTCGCGCTGCGGTGCGGGCGATCCGGACTCGGACTCGGACTCGGAGTCCGGCAGCCTCTCGGGCTCAACCGGCGCTTCCGGCTCCGAGACATCGAGCGTGACGTTGCCGACCGTGACGGTGGCGAGGAAGTCTTCGCCGAGCAGCGTGAGTTGTCGGCGGGCGAACATCGACCGCGCGAGGTCGGCGTTGTCCACGACGAAGGCCGAGAGGAACGCGCCGCGTGGGAGCTTGCCGGAGAGCTCGATCTCGTCGGTCTCGGCGCCGATGACGGTACCCGCCACGTGCATGCGTGACACCGCGGAAGGAGCCATGAACGTGAGCTTGGTGGTCGCGCCGTCGGATTCCATGGCGCGGAGGCGGACGAGATCGGCGCCGTCGGGCTGGACGGCGACGCTCACCGGCAGCTGCGCGACGCGGCGCACGTGCTGGCCCTCGTCGTCGATGGCGTGGACCTTCACCGTGAGGCTGCACTCGATGGCGCGCGCCACCTCGTCGCGCGAGAGGCTCCAGGCGAAGCCCGAGCGCGTCGCGATGCCGTGACCGACCTCGCGGGTCTCGCAGCCCTGCGTCGGCCCGAGCCACATCGAGACGTCGGCCGAGCCGTCGTCCATCGAGGCCTCGATGCGCAGCGTGCCGTGCCGGATGTCGAGCGCATCCACGGAGAGCGCGAGCGGCTCTTCGATTTCCTCGATCTCGGGCTCCGCTGCGCTCGTCGCAGGATTCGCCTGCTCGTTGTTGCTGGGAGCTGCGCACGAGGCGGTCGCAAGGCACAACGCCAGGGCCGCGCCGAACGGCACGTGGGAACGAAGCATGGTTTTTGGGGGCGCGATGCGCGCCGTGCCTACGGGTTTTGCGACACGGCGCAACGCGCGGTCTTGGTGGTCGACAGCGACTTTTCGAGATTGTTCCGGCGCGCGTGCGAGAAGAACGCTCGAGCGGCCCTCGGCCTTTCACCCCGTGCGTGCCAGGGCGTCGTTCGATCTGCCTTTCGAGGCTCGCCGCGGCTCTGGCCTACACGCGCGCACGTCGCCGCGTCACTTCGGTTTGCCGTGCCCGGGCCCGAGGATCTCGGCCATCTTCGCCTTCGCATCGAACGCGTGGACGTGCGGCGGGTGATGGCAGGACAGACACATGTCGGCGCCTGGCTTCGCGACCGGAATGGCGACCTTCTCCGGCTTGGCAGCATGGAGCGAGCCAGGGCCGTGACAGACCTCGCACTGGACGTCCTTGAGATCGTCGACGTGGGTCACGGTGCTGCCGCCGGGGCGGTCGTAGCCGGTGACGTGACAGCTGACGCAGTCGAGGTTGAACTCCTTGAACTGCGACGAGAGCGTGTTGTAAGCGTGCGCGTGCGTGGTCTGATCCCAGACCTTGCGTGGCTCCTCGTGGCAGTTGGTGCACGAGTCGACGCCGACGTAGCTCGGCTCGCCCTTCGCGGGCGGCTTGGGCTTGCGATCGGCAAACTCCAGCTTGTTCGCGTCGTTGACCTTCTTGTAATAGGCGCTCATCTGCGACTTGATCGCGCCGTCGGTGCCGAGGTTGTCGCGGATCTCGCGCATCGCGTAGCGGTAGTAGCTGCCGGTGGCGGGCGGGGGCGTCTTGTCGAGAGCGTCGCGCTCGGCCTCGAGCTTGGCGAGCTCCGCCTTCCGCGCGTCGACGTCCTTCTTCTCGACGCTCTTGTCGGTCTCCCAGGTGGCGATGCGCGCGCGCAGCTCGGCGATGCGTCCGGCGAGCTCCTCGCGCTTGCGGGTGCGCTCGACGCCCGTGCCGTCCGCGAACTTCACGAGCCCGGAAGCGCTGGCCCCCTCGCGCGGATAGAGATCGAGCGTGGCCACGGTCTGGAGGTGGTTGCCGGTCTCGACGATGAGCACGCCGCCGATGCTCTCCGCCGGGGGCGCCGTGGTGTTGGCCTCGCCTCCGCCGCCGGTCGATCCGACGAGCACGGCGAGCAGCTCGGGGTTCACGTCGGCGATGCGCTTGGCCTCGCCGCGTCCCACCGCCGCGAGGACCACTATCGCCTGCACGCCGTCCTTCTTCAGCGCAGCCACCGCGGTCTTCACGGCATCGGCCGCGGCAGACGAGGTCACGCCGTCGAGGGGCAGCTTCGACTTGTCCGGCGCAGCGACGCCGATGATCCCGAGCTCCACGCCGCCGACCTTGGTCTTCGTCCACTTCGCGGGCGCGAGCCCGGGCGCGACGACGTTGCCTGCGGCGAGCGGAGCATCGCTGGTGGCGACGAGGTTCTTCAGCGTGTCTGCGCCGCCTGCCCAGTCGTTTCGACCCGGCGCCAGCGCGAGCAGATGGATCGCCTTCATCGACGCCGCGATGGTCTCGGCCTTCGTGATCTCCTGCGCGCGGCGATCGGCCGCGAGCTCCATGTCCATGAAGAACAGCGGCCCCGCGGAGAGCACGCCGGAGGCCTTGGCCTTGTCCTTCTCTGCGGCGACGAGCGCACCGAAGTGATCCATTCCGCCGAGCTGGTCCTTCACGCAGCCGCACGGCTCGAGCGCTCCGGCGAGATCCGACACGAGGTAGAGGCGCGCCGCAGGCACCGCGTCCGCACCGGCTCTGCCGTCGCGCGCCCCGCCCCCGCCATTCGAGCCGGTGCCGCCCGAGCTCTTGCAGCCCTGACAGGCGCAGAAGGTCGCCAGCGCGACGAAGAGCCCGACCAGGCAGGCTGTGAAGGCGAGGAACGCGAGGATCCGCTGCACGCGCGCTACCTTAGCAGCCGCCTGGCTCGCGTTCGTGACATAGCGCTTGGAAATCGCTACTCTTTCGGCTGACCTACGTCCGCCAAGAATGTCCGCCCCGTTCCGCTTCGGTCCGTTTTTCCTCGATTCGCGCATCGCGGTCGGTGGCACGGCGGAAGTGTATCTCGGGCGGCCCGCGACGCCGGGCTCGAGTCTTCCCGATCGGCTCGTCGTCAAGCGGCTGCTCCCGCATTTTGCGTCCGACCCCGAGGGGCGCACGATGTTCGAGCGCGAGGCTCGCCTGCACGCGGCGGTCACGCACGACAACGTGGTCACCGTGTTCGGCGCCGGTGTCGACAACCGCGGTGAGCCGTACCTTTCGATGGAGTACATCGACGGCGTCGACGGGTATCGACTGCTGCGCCGCCTGCGGCAGGACGACGAGCTCCTGCCGGTCGGCGTCGCGGTCTTCGTCGCCCGCGAGGTCCTGCGCGCTCTCGAGAGCGTGCATGCTGCACGCGATCCGCTCTCGGGCGGCGCGCTGGGGATCGTCCATCGCGACGTGAGCCCTTCGAACATCTACATGTCGAAGGACGGCAAGGTGAAGCTCGGGGATTTCGGGATCGCGCGCTCCACGACGCGGACAACCCTGCGCAGCGAGGCCGGCCAGGTCCTCAAGGGCAAGTTCGCATACCTCGCGCCGGAGCAGGTCGCAGGCGAGCCCAGCGATCATCGCGCCGATCTCTTCAGCCTCGGGACCGTGCTCGCGGAGATCCTGCTCAACCGCCCGCTCTTTCCCGGCGGAGGTCAGCTCGCCATCCTCCTCGCCATTCGCGACTGCAAGGTGGACGCGCTCCAGGAGATCCGCGCGCGGCTCCCTCCCGGCCTCTTCGAGGTCCTGCAGCGCGCGCTCTCGCGTAACCCAGGGAGCCGCTTCCCCAACGCCACCGAGTTTGCACATGCGCTCGCGCCGTTCGAAGCCGACCCGCGCCTCGCGATCCGAGAGATCGCGGCTCGCGT
>JAYTOQ010000054.1:0-2101 GCA_043747665.1 Polyangiaceae bacterium
TCCAGCGACAGATGACGTTCGCGGATCGCCTTGCGTCGGTGGGCACGCTGGCCGGCGGCGTTGCGCACGAGATCAACAATCCCCTCGCGTCGGTGATGGCGAACGTCGCCCTCATCCGCGCGCGCGCGCCGTCATTCTCGTCGTGGACGACGAGCCCGCCGTCGGCAAGGCGATCGGACGCCTGCTTCATGACCATGACGTCACGGTGGTCGCGCGAGCGGCGACCGGCCTCGATCTCGTCGCGGCCAATCCGCGCTTCGATCTCATCATCACCGATCTCATGATGCCGGAGATGTCGGGAATGGACTTCTACGAGGAGCTCGCCCGCCGCTTTCCCGACATCGCGGCGCGCGTGATGTTCGTGACTGGCGGGGCGTTCACTCCGGCGGCGAAGGCGTTCCTCGACCGCGTGAAGAAGCCGGTCCTCGATAAGCCGTTCAGTCCGAAGCAGCTTCGCGATCAGGTCGAGCGCCATCTCCGGCGCTGATCGCTCCGGTGCTATCTTTTCGTCGATGCGCTCGCTCCGAGAACGTTTGCTCGACGTCCCGCAACGGGGCGTCGTCACGTGGATGGGCGTCCGCCCCGAGCACGGCGCCCCTCTCGCAGAGCTGCAGGCGACGCAAGCCATCGCGGGTCACGGCCTCGAAGGCGACCTCATCTCGAGAGGGCGCGCGGGCGGCAAGCGCCAGGTCACGCTCGTGCAGGCCGAGCACCTCCCCGTGATCGCCGCGTTCACCGGCCTCCCAACGCCGCGTCCCGCGCAGCTACGCAGGAACGTCGCCGTGTCGGGGATCAACTTGCTCACGCTGGTGAAGCTGCGCTTCGCGATCGGCGACGAGGTAATCCTGGTGGGGACTGGAGCATGCGCTCCCTGCTCGAAGATGGAAGAGCTGATCGGCGTCGGCGCCTTTCAGGCGATGCGCGGACACGGCGGCATCACCGCAAGCATCGAGCGCGGCGGCACCATTCGCGTCGGCGACGTCGTCCGCGTGCTCGCCTGAAGGCGCGGCGCGCACAAAAGAAAAAGCGCGAGGCGTGCCTCTCGGCAGCCTCGCGCTCTCTCACGCAGTGCGGTCGCGTAACCGCGTGCCGCGGCCTACTTGGCCTTGGCTTCTGCCGCGAGCTTCTCGCGGTAGACCTTCTTCATCTCTTCCTGCTCCTGCTTCGGCACGATGGCGTAGCGGGCGAACTCCATCGTGAAGGTGCCCTTGCCCTGCGTGGCGGAGCGAAGATCGGTCGAGTAACCGAACATCGCGTTCAGCGGGACCTCACAGACGACGGTGGTGGTGTCACCGCCGATGGTCTCGAGGACCGTGCCACGGCGCTGGTTGACCTGACCGACGACCGAGCCCTGGTACTCGGTCGGGACGTCGATCTCGACCTTCATGATCGGCTCGAGGATGGTGGCGGCCGCGTTGGCGTAGGCCTCGCGGAAGCCCATCATCGCGGCGGTCTTGAACGCCATTTCAGACGAGTCGACCGCGTGCGAGGCGCCGTCGTTGACGCAGCAGCGGATGCCCACGATCGGGAAGCCGATGAGCGTGCCCTTGCGGACCGCGTCCTTGAAGCCCTTGTCGCACGACGAGATGAACTCGCGCGGGATGGAGCCGCCGGTGACGTCGTCGAAGAACTCGTAGGACTCGACCGCGTCCGCCGGAAGCGGCTCGATGTAGCCGAGGATCTTCGCGTACTGACCGGAGCCGCCGGTCTGCTTCTTGTGCGTGTAGTTGATCTCCGCCTTGCGCGTGATCGACTCGCGGTACGCGACCTGCGGCTTGCCCGCGATGACGTCGCAGTTGTACTCGCGACGCATGCGCTCCATGTAGATGTCGAGGTGGAGCTCACCCATGCCGCTGATGATCGTCTGCTGGGACTCCTCGTCCTGGTGGACGCGGAACGTGGGGTCTTCCTTCGTGAAGCGGTTGAGCGCCTTCGAGAAGTTGACCTCGGTCGAGCGATCCTTGGGCGCGACGGCGAGCGAGATGACGGCGGCGGGCACGTGCATCGACGTGAGGGTCCACTGGACCTTGCCGTCGGTGAACGTCTCGCCGGAGCTCGCCTCGACGCCGTAGAAGGCGACGATGTCGCCGGCCTCGGCCGA
>JAYTOQ010000055.1:0-5543 GCA_043747665.1 Polyangiaceae bacterium
GAGAGGGCCGAGAGGGATCGTCGCCGTCGCGGCGATGGCTCTGGTGTCACTCTTTTCCGACGCAGCAACCGCGCAGCCTCCGCAGCTCGAGGTCCAGGCCGTCGCACCGACCGGCTCGATGCCGAAGGGCGTGAGCCTCTCGCCCGACGGCACTCGCGCGTACGTCACGAACTTCGGGATGAGCAACGGCCACAACATCGAGGTCGTCGACGCCAAGTCGCTCGCGCACATCGACAGCATCGATCTGCCGGGCAACGTCGTGGAGAGCGTGCTCTCACCCGACGGCAGCACCATCTTCGCGTCGAACTTCATCCGCAACAGCGTGCAGTTCGTCGACGTGAAGACAAAGCGCGTGACGAAGGAGATCCCCACCGGGACGCATCCGAAGATCCTCGTGCTGTCCCCGGACGGCAAGCAGCTCTTCGCCGCGAACTGGTCAGGCGACTCGGTGACGCAGATCGACGTCGCCTCTGCCAAGGTCGTCCGCACCCTGCCCGCGGGCAAGAATCCGCGCGGCATGGTGATGACCAAGGGCGGCACGCTCTACGTCGCGAACTTCAACGGCGAGTCCATCGACGTGTTCAAAGGGCCTGATTTCTCGGCCCGACATCGCTTCAAGGCGTGCCCGATCCCGCGGCATCTCACGCTGACCATCGACGAGAACCTGCTGATCGTGAGCTGCTATCACGACTCGATGGTGCATGCGATCGACGTCGGCACCGAGAAGGTCGTGCATGAGCTTCACGTCGGGAGCTCGCCGAAGAGCATCGAGGTCTCGCGCGACGGCCGCTTCATCTGGTCCGCCGACTACGGCAAGGAGACCAACAGCGTCTCGGTGATCGACACCGAGGACTGGACCGCCCGGGTGTTTTCCGTGCCGGGCATGGATCACGGCAGCGGGCTCACCGTCTATCCCGATGGCAAGCACGCGCTCGTCACGGGTTGGTACGACAATCACGTCTACATGGTCGGCTTCGAGGGCTCGGGCGGAGATCCCGGTGGAGCTCGCTCAAAGATCGACGGCTGGATCCGGCGGCCGAAGCACGACTGAGGTAGTGTCTCCGTCGTGATGGTGACTGCTGCTGCGGCGACGCCGCGAGCGCGCGCAGGAGCGCGATACGCCCTGCCCTTCGCTGGAATCGCGCTCGTCGCGTCGTTGCTGGCGCCGGCGGAGCGCGCATTCGCGCAGTCACCTCCCGGCACGTCAGGCACGTCGGGCGCGACGGCTCCGTCGAGCCAGCCGCAGGCCGACACGCTCTTCGCCGAGGGGCGTGAGCTGCTCGAGAAGGGCAAGTTCCCCGAGGCTTGCGCGAAGCTCGCGCGCAGTGAGGAGCTCGCGCCCGCGGTGGGCACGTTGCTGAACCTCGCCTACTGTTACGAGCAGGTCGGGAAGCTGCGCAGCGCGATGGACGCCTATGGCGAGGCCGAGCGTCTCGCCAACGTCGCCGGCGAGACGAAGCGCGCGACGTTCGCGAAGGAGCGCTACGCCGCGGTCGAGCCGCGTGCGCC
This sequence comes from Polyangiaceae bacterium, assembly GCA_043747665.1. Taxonomy (GTDB): domain Bacteria; phylum Myxococcota_A; class Polyangia; order Polyangiales; family Polyangiaceae; genus Labilithrix. The sequence continues at coordinate 1,510 of JAYTOQ010000055.1, forward strand.
GAAGCTCGTCGTTCGCGTGGTGCCGCCGGAGGCGCCGGGCCTCGAGGTGAAGCGGAACGGCACGCCGCTGGTGAAGACGGATCTCGATCGTCCGATCGCCGTCGATCCGCAGGACTATTTGATCTCTGCGTCGGCGCCGGGGTACGTCGGGTGGAAGGGGGCCATCATCGTGCGCGGTGAGGCCGCGGTCGTCACGGTGGTCGTACCGCCGCTCGAGGCCATCGCGACAGCGCCGGTGGTCGTCGCCCCTACCTCGCCGGTCGGCATCCGCAGGATCGCAGCGCTGGGTCTCGGCGCGGTGAGCGCGGTCGCCATCGGCGCGGGGATCGGCGCGGGCCTCGGTGCGAAGTCGCGTTACGACGACGCGCGTTCGCATTGCGACGCGACGGGCTGTGACGAGACGGGCGCAAGCATCCAGCGCGGAGCGGTGGGCCAGGGCAACCTTGCGACGGCGCTGATAGCGCTCGGTGTGCTGACCGGCGCGGGCGGCATCTATCTCTGGATCATCGGCGCGCCGGACGAGAAGCCGGCGCCGCGGTCGGTGAGGCTCGATCCGAGCCCGTTGCGGACCGTGCTGGGAGCCCGCTTCTGATGCTCGTGATGCGACGAGCGCTCGTCGCGGCGATGGTGATCGCCGGGACGCTCGCGGCGTGCAACGCGGTGCTCGGCATCGAGGAGCAAGCGACGCGACCGGTCCCCGAAGAAGCCGGCGACGCGAGCGAAGCTTCCGCTGTGCGTCCCGCATTCGAGGCGTGCGTGCGTGACGTCGACTGCGTTGCGCCCAACGGTTGCTACACGCCTCATTGCGACACGGTGCTCGGCGCCTGCACGTATGCGCTGTGCGAGGCAAAGGACCGGACGTGCGCGCGCGGGATCTGCAACACGACGACGTTTGCGTGCTCGGATGCGCTTCCGTATGGTTTTTTGGCGGCTTCGTATGACGTCGGTGGTGTCACGTCCGGCTGCGGTCCGAAGCCGGAAGCATGCGTGGCGGCAGTATTTCCGTTCCTCTTCCTCGGGACGCGCGACGACGTGGTGGCGGTGCGTGCCGATGATCTGCGAGCGACCTCCGACGTCAAGGTGGCGGTCACGGGGCTCACGACGAAGCCGCAGCAGGTGATCGCGAGCGGGCGTCGCATCTGGGTGCTCGGCGCGGTGCAGGGGACGGTTCCGCCGTACCAGCTTCCGATCGCAAGCATCGACGTGCCGAGCGATCCGACGTTGACGGAGATCCATGCGCAGACGGTGCTCGTCGCGTATCCGTTCCCGCGCGCGGTGGGCTTTCCGGCGCCGAAGGGCGCGCTCTTCGTGGCGTACGACGATGCGAGCGAGGGCTCCCCCGTCGCGCTCGTGCAGGCACCGGTGACGGACACGATGCTCGCGGTGGCGAGCGCGACGAGGGCGGCGGACGGCGGAGCGATGGACGACGCGGGGCCGCCGGGGCCGGGCACGACGCCGATGATCCGGGTGCCAGGCGTGCCGGCGGGCGCGTCGATGGTCGCGAGCAGTGGTGGGCGCGTGGTGCTGTGGCGGTACCCGTCGACGTTCAACCTGATCGCGGCAGCCGGCACGCAGATGGCGGCGGTGCAAGCCGACCTGCCGCTGAGTGCGCCGTTTGCATCGGTGTATGGTCCGTCGACGACGAGCTTCGCGCAGGGCCCGGACGGCACGGTGATGGTCGCGGGGCCAGTTGCCGCGGACTCGCCGGCTGACTGCAATTGCACGACCCACGCGAGGCTGCAGTACGTCTTTCCAAACGCGATCGCGACGGCGACGGACGTGAACCAGATCCTGGATCCGGAGGTCTGGGTGAACCCGGGCCCTCCGGTTCCGTGCGCTGCGCGGACGTGTGCAGCGAGCTACGAGGGACGAAGGTTCCTGGCGACGTGGCTCGACCGTCGAACGGCGCTAACGGCGGCCCCGGCGAGCAATCCGCTGGACGCGCGTAATGTGACTGACGTGCGCTTGCTCGGCCGCGATCCGAGCGAGGCCAACCCGAAGCGCCGTTTCACGACGAAGGTTACCGAGACGCCGAAGGGCGAGCTCGGGGTCGACCGCGTCGCGCTGACGTCGTCGAACGGGCTCGGGTACCTCGTGATCGCGGATGGGCAGGGAAACAACGTGTCGTTGTCGATCGTGGATCCTGCCTGCGATGGGGTGACCGGACCCTGAGCGGCGGCGCGACCGCGGCGCCAATAGAGTCATTGACACTCTATTTTTCGGCCTTAGGTTTAGCGCATAGGATGGGCCACGAAGCCATGACGCTCCCGACTCTCGGTATCGACGCTTACCAGCTCACCACGCTGCTCACGCACGCTGACGAAGGGCGCCTCGATCACGAGGTGACCATGGCGTTCTTCTTTCGTCGGATGCCCAGGCACCGGAGCTACGTCGTGTTCTCGGGGCTCCGCCGCATCGTCGAGCACGCGACGCAGATGTCGCTTGACGACGCGGAGCTCGACGCCCTCGAGCATCACTCCGCGATCGGACCCGCGCTCCGTGCTCGCCCCGAGGTGGGCGCTCGCCTTCGCGCGCTGCGCGGGTTCCGCGGATCCATCGACGCCATGCCCGAAGGCTCACTCGCCTTCGCCGGACCGGCATCGCGCACCGACGGACGCCCGCTCACCATCGGCACGCCCTCTGCGCCGCTCTCCATCTACACACCGCTCCTCCAGGTCCGCACCGATCTCGTCCGTGCCAAGCTGCTCGAGACGCCCTGGCTCGGATACGTCAATCACATGTCGATGGTCGCCTCGAAGGCGGCACGCGTCGTCAGCGCCGCCGCCGGCAAGAGCGTCATGGAGTTCGGCCAGCGCCGCACGCACCCCGCCGCCGCGCTCGACGCCACGTGGGCCGCCTGGGTCGCCGGCATCCAGTCGACATCGAACGTCGCGGCGTTCGCACGCTGGGGGATCACCACCACCGGCACCATGGATCACTTCGCGATCCAGGCCGCCGAGCACCCCGGACGGACGCGCGCCGACACCGAGCGCGACTTCTTCGCCGCGTACGCCAGGACGTTCGCCGGCCTCCCCACCACCATGCTCGTCGATACCTACGACACCGACCGCGGCATCCGTCACGCCGTCGAGGCCTGCCCGCACGACACGCTCGGCGCGATTCGCATCGACTCCAGCGTCACGCCTGACTCGATCGTCCGCGCGCGCAAGCTCCTCGTCGAGCTCGGCTCTCCATCGACGAAGATCTACGTGTCCGACGGGCTCGACGAGCATCGCGTCGCCGACCTCCGCGACCTCGTGGACGGCTTCGGCGTCGGAGAGAACATCGTATGCTCGCCCGACTCGCCCGTCGGCATAGGCTGCGTCGCCAAGCTCGTCGTCAACGGCTACGGCGCCACCACCATGAAGGTCGCGCACGGTACCGGCAAGGCCACGCTTCCCGGCGAGCTCCAGGTGTGGCGCTTCTCCGATCACGATCTGGTCGCGCTCGCCACCGAGCCCAACCCCGGGCAAGGCGGCAGGCCCCTCCTCGCGCCCGTTTGGCGCGGCGACGGCCCGGCGGCGCGCGAGACCTCCGCGCGCGTCGACCTCGGCGAGGCTCGCGAGCGCTGCCGCGAGGACCTCGCGGCGCTCCCGGCCGAGCTCCGCGCCCTGGAAACCAAGGGCATCGCGCGTAAGCTGGTTGCATCCGACGCGCTGGTACGCGAGATCGAACGCCTTGTCGGCGAAGCTCGATAGCTCCTACCGTCTCGACTACACGCACGCACGCAGAGCATCCTGGAACAGAAAGTACGCGCATGAGGCTCATCCGCATCGCCATCGCGAGCGCCAACACCACCGTTGGAGCGGTTCGCTCCAACGTGGACCGCGCCATACGCCTTGCCCGCGCCGCCGCCGCTGACGGCGCCACCATCGTCGCGCTCAACGAGCAGCTGATCGCCGGCTACACGCCGGAGGACCTCGTCCAGTGGCGGGCCTTCATCGACGCGCAGTGGACGGAGCTCGAACGCTTCGCGACGGAGACCTCCGATCTCGGCGCGGCTTTCGCGATCGGCCTCACTGTCGCGCGCGGCT
>JAYTOQ010000056.1:0-11834 GCA_043747665.1 Polyangiaceae bacterium
GGCCGCGCGCGAACCGGGGCTCAGTTGACGTCTCCCTCACCCGCGGGCGGCCCGTCGCTCGGCGCGGCGCTCGCGACGGGGGCCTCGGCCTCGCCGCCAGCCGTGCCGTCGCCATCGCCGTCGCCCATGCCGGGCGGCAGCTCGCTCGCGGCGGCGCCGTCGGCGTCAGGCGGTGTCTCGGCGAGGCGCTCGAGCGCGACGATGCGCTCGTCGTCCTCGACGCTCATGATCTTCACGCCCTGCGCGTTGCGACCCGTCTCGCGGATCTCGACGACGCTGGTGCGGATGGTCTGGCCCTTGTCGGTGATGAGCATGATCTCGTCACCATCCTTGACCAGCTTGATGTCCACGACCGGTCCGTTGCGGTCGCTCGCGTCGATGAGGATGATGCCCTTGCCTCCGCGGTTCTGCTGGCGGAACTCCTCGAGCAGCGTGCGCTTGCCGTAGCCCTTCTCGCAGACCGCGAGAACGTGCTGGCGCGTCTCTTCGGTGACGGCCATGCCGACCACCTGATCGTCGTCGGCGACGTCGATGGCCTTCACGCCCACCGTGCCGCGGCCCATCGGACGAACTTGATCTTCCTGGAAGCGGATCGACTGGCCCATCTTGGTGGCGATGAGGAACTCGCGCTGCCCGTCGGTGAGCGCCGCGGAGAGGAGCTGATCGTCGCCCTCGATCTTGACGCCGATGATGCCCTTCTGGCGGAAGTTCTCGTACTCGGTCACCTCGGTCTTCTTGATCTGACCGCGCTTGGTGATGGTGGCGATGAACTTTCCTTCCTCGATCTTCGGGACCTCGACGATGGCGGCGACCTTCTCGCCAGGCTCCATGCCGACGAAGTTCACGATGGCGCGGCCCTTGGCGGTGCGCGGCGCGATCGGGATCTCGAAGACCTTCTTCACGTAGACCTTCCCGCGATCCGAGAAGAAGAACACGTACGCATGCGTCGACGCCACGAAGAGCTGGGTGACCCAGTCCTCCTCGCGCGCCTCCATGCCGATCTTGCCCTTGCCGCCGCGCTTCTGCGCTCGGTACGCGGACGGATGCGTCCGCTTGATGTACCCGGCATGGGAGATCGTGACGATCATGTCCTCGACCTGAATCATGTCCTCGTCGGCGATCTCGCCGTCGTTGGTCACGATCTCGGTCTTGCGCTTGTCGCCGAACTTGGTCCGAACCTCTTCGAGCTCCATCACGATGAGATCGAAAAGCACGTGCTCGTTGGCGAGGATGTTCTGGAGGCGCGCGATCTCGGTGCACAGCTCGCCGTAGTCGACAGCGAGCTTCTCTTGCTCAAGGCCGGTGAGCTTGGCGAGGCGCATGTCGAGGATGGCCTTGGCCTGGCGCTCGGACAGGAAGTAGTCGCCCTTGGCCTTGGCCGCGGCGACCTCGCTCTCGGGTCGCCCCGCGCGCAGCACGAAGGCCTCGAGGCCCTTGAGCGGCAGCGCCATGAGGGCGATCCGCGCCGTCTCGCTGTCGCGTGAAGCGCGGATGGTCTTCACGACGAGGTCGACCTCGGTCGTGGCCATGCCCAGGCCCTCGACGATCTCGCGCTGGGCCTCGGCCTGACGGAGCTCGTAGCGCGTGCGACGCGTGACGACGTCGCGGCGGTGCTCGACGAAGACCTCGAGGGTCTGCTTGAGGTCGAGGACTTGCGGACGGCCGCGCACGATGGCGAGGTTGATGACTCCGAACGTGGTCTGGAGATCCGTCAGGCGATAGAGCTGGTTCGTGACGACCTGCGGGACGACGTCCTTCTTCAGCTCGATCACGAGGCGCATGCCGTCGCGATCGGACTCGTCGCGCACCTCGGCGATGCCTTCGATCTTCTTCTCTCGCATCAGCTCGCCGATGCGAGCGTGGATGCGGGCCTTGTTCTGCTGGTAGGGGATCTCGGTGACGACCACCTGCTCTTTTTCGCCGCGGCCGGGCGACTTCTCGACCTCCATGCGCGCGCGCATGACGATGCTGCCGCGACCCGTGCGCTGCGCGGCCTCGATGCCGCCACGACCGAAGATGATGCCGCCAGTCGGGAAATCGGGGCCCGACACGAAGCGCATCAGGTCGTCGACGGGGCAGTGCGGGTTGCGGACGAGATGGACCGTGGCGTCGATGATCTCGCTCAGGTTGTGCGGCGGGATGTTCGTGGCCATGCCGACGGCGATGCCGCCGCTGCCGTTCACGAGAAGATTCGGGATGCGCGACGGGAGGACGGTGGGCTCCGTCTTCGAGTCGTCGAAGTTCGGAACGAAGTCGACGCACTCCTTCTCGATGTCGGCGAGGAGCTCCATCGCCAACTTGGAGAGGCGCGCTTCCGTGTAGCGATAGGCAGCCGCCGGGTCGCCGTCGACCGAGCCGTAGTTGCCCTGGCCGTCGATGAGCGGGTAGCGCATCGAGAAGTCCTGCGCGAGCCGGACCATCGCGTCGTAGACGCTCGCGTCACCGTGCGGGTGGTAGTTGCCGAGCACGGTACCGACGATGGTCGCGCTCTTGCGGTACGCCGCGGTCGGGACGAGGCCGGCCTCATAGGCGGAGAAAAGGATGCGGCGGTGGACGGGCTTGAGCCCGTCGCGCGCGTCGGGGATTGCGCGGCCCACGATGACGCTCATGGCGTAATCGAGGTAGCTCGTGCGCATCTCGTCCTGGATCGAGATGGGGATCCGCTGACCGTTGCCGTGGCCCATGGGCGCCCCGTTGGGGGGTGGCGGCGGGGCTGCCGGCGGGGCCGGCGGATCAGGCGGATTGACGTTCGACATCGGACGGAATGGTTAGTCCGTCCAGCGCGCCGCTGCTAGCGGAAACGCCCCCTAAAACCCGCGTGATTGCCTACACCTAGGAGTCAAGAGTCGCCGTTGGAAGAGACGAGAAACGGCGAGGCGCGGAGACTGGAGGCGCAGAGTTTTTTTTGCTCGAGATCGAGAGCGTGATCACTCGGGGTACGGGTTCGGAGGCAGGGGTTCGCTTGGGATGGAGGCGCGCGCAGGGGCGGCGACCGCTGGCTCGTTGACCGCGGAGCGCACCTCGGTGACGTCGTCGGCGTCGGGGGCTTCGCCGCGGGTGATCGTGGTCGTGCTGACCTTGACGTCGCCGTCGACGACGTGCGGAACGCGCGCCTGATGCGGCGAGGGAGCGGACATCGCGGGTGCCACCTGAGACGGGGAGCGCGCGGCGCCGAGCGCGGCGATACCGAGCATGGCGACCAGCGCCGCGGTGCCCGCAAGCAAGCGAGCGCGACCCGGCTTCGCGGACGTGGTCGCTGCTGCAGCAAGCGGCGGCGGCGCGAGCGTGGGGAGCACCGGAGGGCCGCTGTAGCGGGTGCGGAGGTCGCAGGACGGCAGCCAGACGTCGGCCTTCGTCTTCGCGGACGCCTTGCTGGAGCCGCGCGACGCCTTCACGAGGGCGCGGAAGGCGAGGCGCTCCTCTGCGAGGTTGCGCTCGAGCCATGTGCCGAGATCGTCGAGGGAGCCGCGCGGGTCGTGCTCGACGAGATAGCTCTCGAGCGCGTCGCGCATGGCCGCGGCGGTGGAGAAGCGATCGGCGCGACGAGGCGCCATCGCGCGGACGACGATCGCGCGCAGCGCAGCGGGCACCTCGTCGGCGGCAGACGTGGGCTCGGGGAAGGCCGGCAATTCAAGGGCGATCAGCGCGCGCAGGATGGTGAGGTCGTCGGCGTCACCCCAGAGGCGCTCGCCGCACAGGAGCTCGCGGAGGATGACGCCGGCGGCGAACACGTCGGCGCGGCGGTCGATGATGCCGCCGTCGACGTGGTCCGGGGACATGTACGGCACGGAGCCCTTCACCACGCCGACGCGCGTGACGGCCGCGCCACGGCGGTCCTTGCTCTTTGCGACGCCGAAATCGATCAGCTTCACGCCGCCATCGAACGTGAGGAACACGTTCTGCGGGGAGACGTCACGATGGACGACGCCGAGCGACGAGCCCTCCGCGTCGGCCAGCTCGTGCGCGTGGTGAAGCGCGTCGAGCACGGCGACGAGGATCCGGACGCCCACGAGCGCCGGCAGCGCGCGTGGACCGAGCTTCGTGCGGACCTGGTGGAGCGAGCCGCCTTCGAGCAGCTCGAGCGCCATGAAGTAGCGCCCACGCTCGCAGCCCACCTCGTTGGTCTGCACGATGTGGCGGTGCGACAGGCGTGCGGCGAGACGGGCCTCGTCGAGGAACATTGCACAGTACACGGGATCGTCCGTGAGCTCTGCCTTGAGCTCCTTGACGACGACGAGCTTCTCGAACCCGCCGGGCCCCCGCGCCTCCGCGAGGTGCACGATGCCCATCCCGCCGCGGGCCAGCTCAGCCAGCAACCGATATCGCCCTAGTTCCACAGCATGGAGACGCCCGGCGACCGATTGTGATTCACTTCCCCGCGGCCGCCTTGCGCCGTCTTAACTTTACCCATCGCCAACCCGCGTGGGGGGAGGCGCGTGGGGGGAGGCGCGTGGGGGAGGCGCGTGGGGGCGTCGCGTGTCGCCCTCCTGCGACTAGAAGAAGTTGCCGATGGTGAATTCGAAGACGGAGGACTCTTCGTAGGACAGCTTGTTGAGCGGGAAGCCCCACTCGAAGCGGAGCGGGCCGAGCGGCGAGAACCAGCGGATGCCGAAGCCCGTCGACCAGCGCAGCAGGCCGAGGCTGCTCGAGTCGAAGCAGGGGCTCACCAGTGTCGAGAACTGCGGCGCCGGCGTGGTCTTGCAGAACTGCTGCTCGAGGTTCCACGTATTGCCCGCGTCGACGAACGTGACGCCGCGGATGCCGACCTTGTCGATGATCGGGAACTCGAACTCGAGGTTCGAATAGTACTGGAGGTTACCGCCGATGTTCGCGCCGTTGGAGATGGGCGGGGCATTGACGTCGAGCGCTTGATTGAGCGGGAGGCGCGGTCCGAGCGTGCGCAGGCGATAGCCGCGGACGTCCAGGATGCCGCCCAGGAAGTAGCGCGCGAAGATGGGCACGCCCTCCGCGGTAGGGCTGGTGATGACGCCGACCTTGTTGTTCATCTTGAGGATGAACCCGGAGCCCGGCTGCTCCCCCTGACCAAAGAGCGGGTAGTAGAACCGACCGATCAGCTCGTGGCGGAGGAACTTCAGCTCGCTGCCGAACGCGCTCGACGCGAGCTCGGTGGACGCCTGAAGATAGATGCCCGACGACGGGAAAAGGCGGTTGTTCCGCGTGTCGTAGGTGATGGCCGGGCGGAGCGAGATGGTGCGGCCCGAGGAGAACAGGTTGGCGAGCGGGAGCCGCTGGAAGACGCTGACGAACCCCGAGGTCGACCCGAAGAACGTATTGACCTGCGACGTGTCGATCGAGTCGTGCTGCACCGTGCCGGTGACGCCGATGCGCAGCCAGGGCTGTACGAGCGCGTAGCCGAAGGTGACGGCCGCGCCGACCGTCTGCCGGGCGAAGTCGGGGAACACGAGGAGGTTGTCGTAGAGCTCGACCGACGTCGACCAGTCCGAGTCGAGGAAATACGGTTCGAAGAAGCGGATCGAGATGAGCTGCCGGAGGCCAGAGACCTGCGCTTGCAAGGCGAGCGATTGCCCGTTGCCGAACAGGTTGGCCTGCTGGATCTGCGCGGTCGCGATGAAGTTCTCGATGCTCGAGAAGCCGGCGCCGACCTGGAACGTGCCGGTAGGCCGCTCCGTCACTTCGAAGTTGATGTTGATGGTCTCGGGCGTCGAGCCCTGCTCGGTCGAGACGTCGACGCGCTCGAAGTAGCCGAGGGCAACGATGCGGCGCTTGCTGTCCTCGAGCTTGGTCTCCGAGAAGAGGTTGCCCTCCTCGATCTCCATCTCGCGGCGCAGGACCTTGTCGCGCGTCTTGGTGTTGCCCTTGATCTCGATGCGCTCGACGTGGACCAGCGGTCCGCGGCGGATCGGGATGACGATGTCGACTTCGCGCTTCACGGGGTCGAGCTCGGTCTCGGGCTCGGCCTCCATGTTGGCGTAGCCGGCGTCGCGATAGAGCGTGCGGACCGACTGGAGGTCCTTCACGAGCTCGGCGCGGTTGAAGTAGTCGCCGCTCTTGGCGCGAACGAGCTGGCGGAGCGCGCGACGGCCGCCGAGCGGCTCGATCTCCTTGCCGTCCACGTCGCGCTCGTAGATCTTGAGCTGCCGGATCTTGAAGCGCGGGCCCTCGCGGATGAGGAGCGCGATCTCGATGCCCTCGCGATCGGGCGTGAGCATGACGCGCGGGGTCCCGACCTGCACGTTCATGTAGCCCTTGTCGTAGTAGAGGGCGTTGAGCAGGAGGACGTCGCGCTCGAAGACGTCCTGGCGGTACGGGCCACCGGAGCCGAACGAGAAGATGGAGCCCTGGCCGGTCTGCATGACCGCGCGCAGATCGTCGTCGGGCACGCTGTAGTTGCCGACGAACGTGATGCGGCGAACGGTGACCGGCGAGTGCTCGGTGATCTTGAACTTGACGATCACCTCGTTGTCGCGTTGCGGCTCGACCGTGCTGTCGACGTCGGCGAGGAAGTAGCCCTTCTCGGCGTAGGCATCCTTGATCTTCTGCACGCTGCGGCGGACCGCGGGCACGCTGAGGATGGTGTTCGCCTTCACCTCGATGGCCTCGAGGAGCTTGTCGTTTTCGATCTCGCTGTTGCCGTCGAACTCGATCGACTTGATGTTCGGCCGCTCGCGGACGAGAAAGCGCAGGATGACGCCGCGATCCTCGCGGGTCATGTCGACCTCGATGTCGTCGAAGAAGCCCGAGTCCCAGAGCGCGCGCACGTCGCTGGCGAGGTTGTCGACCTTGAAGCCGTTGCCCGGCTTCTCGCGGAGGTAGCTGACGATGTCGTCCTTCGCGACCCGGCGGTTGCCGCTGATGTCGATGCGGCTGATCGGCTGCCCATCGGCCTTCTCGGCCTCGCTCGCCGGGATGTTGATGGTCGGACCGGCGGCCTGCGTCCCCGGAGTGCCGGGGGCGCCGGCTCCCTGAGCGCTGCCGCCATCGGCGTCGCCGCCGGGCGCCATCGCCGGCTCGGCGCCGCCGTCACCCGCGGCTCGGGCCGCACCTCCTTCGCCGGCTCCGGCATCGCCATTCGCCGCGGCAGGCTTGGCGGGCGCGGGCTTGGCGGGCGCGGGCTTGGCGGCTCCCGCATCGGTACTTCCGGCGTCGAGCGCTCCCGGCGCTCCCGGCGCTCCCGGCGCGCCTCCATCGACGGCCTGGGCCCACGCGGCGCCGGCCGACGCGGCGATTCCCGCGAGAACCAGCCCGAGGATGGCGACGATTGCGATGAGCCGCGCGAGCATCCTCGCCAGCGGTGCGGCGGAACGCGATGCGCGCTCGATGGGATGCGCGGGCAAGGGCAAAAGAAGCATCGTTGGAAGGCGAAGCGAGGGCTTTCAGTACCCGAGTCACGCCTCGTAGGTCAACCGACCTTCCGCTGGAAGCACGAAAGAATTCCGTCGCGATTTACGTTGCTTGGGTGTTGCCCGGCGGCTGGGCGGCGTTCAGAAGCCGCGCGCGCGCGAGCCCTTGATCAGCGCATCGAAGGCGGGCTTCGCGCGGTCGGCCGTCTGGAGGCCGAGAGACCGCAAAAAAACGAGGAACGCCGGATCGGAGTGGCCATAGCGAGCGGCGAGCGCCGCGGAGGTCGTCGCGTCGGCGTCGAACAGCTCGCGGAAGGTGAGGACGGGGATGCGAGCCGCATGCCGGTCCCAGGCGCCGAGCACGGCCGCGACAAAGGCAGCCTGTCCGTCCTCGCCGCCGCCGTTCGCGGCCGCCGTGGGGTAGCCCGCCTCGCGGACGATGACCGGCTTGCCGGACGGGACCGCGGCGAGGAGGGCATCGATGTCGGACGCGACAGCGCCGGCGACCTCGGCGGTCGCCCTCACATGCGCTGCTGAGTCGATGGGAAGGTAGGTCACCCCAATCACGTCGGACGCCGCCCATGCCGACGCCAGGTAAGCCTTCCTCGCGACCGCGCCGTCCGACGTGACGACGAACCCGACCTTCACGCTCGGGCGCGTCGCGTGCACGTGCGCCGCTGCGTTCGTCATGAACGTCGCGAAGGCCGCGTGCTTCGCGTGGTCGTCGCCGAGCGAGACGTCGACGGAGCTCGCGAGAAAGAGCGCGGATAGATCGAGGTCGGGCAGCTGGCCGAGCGCGTAGTCCAGCACGCGCTCGTACCGCGTGAGGAGCTCGGGGTCGTCGAGGTCGAGCGTCGCGAGCTCCGCCGGCGCTCGCGTGCCACCGACGTCGAAGGCGTCGATGGTCAGGGTGGCGGCGACGCGCTGATCGGAGAGCACGAGGTTCGCGACGTGGAGGAGGGGATGAAAGACCTGCGTGGGGCTCCGCGCCGGCCCGCCGTCGCCGCTTGCGTCGCCGCTCGCGTCACCGCTCGCATCGCCGGCGCCGGCGTCGTAGGGCCGCTCGATCTCGTCCCACGCGAACGTGACGTCGGTGGTCCGGGCACCGGCATCGCGTGCAGTCCGCACGTTTCGCAAGAAATCGACGTCACCGATGACGACGCTCAGGCCGAGGACGCGCGCTCCCTTCGGCACCACCGTCGCGTCGCCGCCAGCGTCGCCGGGCGCAGCATCGCCGGCGTCGAGGTCCGCGTTCGGCGCATCGAGCGCGGCGTCGCGCGCGCCCGACTCCGCGTCGTCTCCACAGCCGGCCGGAGTGCTCGCCAGCGCTGCACCGGCGACGCAGCTGGCGAGGAGGACAGCGAGGCGTCGCACCCCGTCATCGTAGCCGCTCCGTCGCGGCTTCGCCGGCCCTCAGTCGACCTTCGGGGCACGCGGGGGGCGAAGAGACTCGATGAGGTCGGCGACCTCCGAGATGTCGACCACCGGCGCGATCGAGAAGCGTGCCTCGAGCGCGGCGCTCGGGATCGGCGGCGGCGCCTGACCGGTAGCTCCGACCGCGCGGGCGAGGAGCGCACACGCGTCGGTCAGCACGCGGGAGCGCTTCTTGCTGAGGGCAACCTCGTCGGCATGGAGCTGCGAGAGCTCGATCGACGCCGTGGCGAGCATCTCGCGAAGCCCCTCGATGCGCTGCAGCATGTGCTCGACCTGCGCGAAGACCTCGTTGGACGGAGCTGCTGCTCCGCGGGCGGACGCACCGCTTGCGGGGGGAGCGGACTTCTTCGGCGGCGCTGCGGACAGCGCACTCGCTGCGGGTGCGGGTGCGGGTGCGGGTGGCGGTGGCTCTGCCGACGCCGGCTTCGACACGGCCGCCGCTGCTGCCGCCGCTGCTGCCGCTGCCGCTGCTGCCGCGTCGGCTGCCTCGCGCAATGCCTTCACGTCGTTGTCGAGCGCGGTGAGCTTCTCCTGCATGCGCTTCGTCTCGTCCCACGCAGTCGAGGCATCGTCCTTGGCGGCGACCAGCGCGAGCTGCAGCTTGCGGTAGGCCTCGTCGGCCTCGCGCGCGCGCTCGTTGGCGCGGTTCGCTCGATTGTCGGCGTCGGCGCGATCCTGCTTCTCACGCTCGAGAGCGGCCTCCAGGTCCTTGAGTGCGTCCTTCGGCCGGTCCTTCGCCATGCCCGGCGATTGTCGCAGAACTCGCGGAAGCGGGAAAATTCGCGCGACTATCGGCGCCCGGGGCGCGCTTTCCGCGGCCACCAGATCAGCGCGCTCACGGCCACTGCTACGGGCAGCAACATCATCGCAAGCTCGATGGGAAAGTGGTCGATGAGGATGCCGACGAAGGGCTTCGACCAGAGATCGCCGAGCAAGTGGATGGCGAAAATCGACATCGCCATGGCGCTCGCGCGCACCTCGGGGGGCACCGATCGCAAGACGACGGCGTTGATCGGCGACGTACCCAGAAAGAGCGCGAGGATGCAGAAGAACACCAGCACGAAGAAAACGCTCGGCGACGGCGCGAGAAAGCACGCCACGGCGATCGGCGCGCCGATCGCGCTGCCCAGGGCGCAGATGCGGAGCAGGCCGCGCACCGTCTCGCGCTCCACGGCGTCAGGTGCGTGGTCGGCGGCGACCTTCCGCCGGATGTTGTCTGCCCATTTTCCGCCGATGGCCGTCGCGAGCGCGCCGGCGACCACCGTGATGACGCCGAAGCGGAAGTTCGCGACGTTGAGCGCGAGGCCATAGCGCTTGAAGAGAAACGTGGGCGCCCAGTACGAAAACGCGCCGATGGCCGCGGTGTACGCGCAGAAGCCGAAGACGCCCTGGCGATACAGATCCACGGTGAGCAGGCGCCGGAGATCACGCCTGATGTCGGCCTTCTCGGTGAGCACCTTCCGCGCCGGCTCGACGATGAAGAGACAGAAGACCGCGAAGAGCAGACCCGGTCCACCGGCGACGAAAAACGCGCTCCTCCAGCCCCAGCGCACCTCGACGAAGCCGCCCACGAGGTAACCGAGCGCGCCACCGATCGGCGTCGCCGCGTAGAAATAGGCGAGCGCACGGCCGCGCTTCTCGGGCGCCGTGATGTCGTCGATGATGGTGGGCGCGAGCGTCGCGTAGCTGGCCTCGCCGATGCCGACGAACGCGCGCGCGACGACGAGCCCGAGCAATGTGGTGGCGATGCCCGACGCGCACGTCGCTGCGCTCCAGACGATGACGCCGCCGGCGATGAGCCACTTGCGCGCCATGCGATCGCCGAGCGAGCCGAAGATGGGCGCCGTGACGAAGTAGCCGACGAGGAAGACCGTCTCGAGCAGCCCGCCGAGAAAGCTGGAGAGACCGAGCTCGAGCTGGATCTTCGGCAGCACCGCTGCCAGGACCAGCCGGTCGAGGTAGTTGAAGAGGTTCAGCCCCGTGAGCAACACGAGGATGGCACCCGGGCGGCGGATCATCCGCCGGCGAAGGTACTACGGTTTGGTCACCGGCTCGCGGCCCTTCGGCTTGTAGCTCGCGACGACGGTTCCCATCTGCGCGCCACGACGGCGCGGCCCGCGGCCCGGCGGCGTGGTGCGCGTCTTGGTCGCGCGTGCGAACGTCGGCTCCACGCGCTTCCACGCGGAGGCGATCGCGCGGTCGGCATCGCCATCGGTGAGCTCGAGGAGGAAGATCTTGAGATCGTGCTCCGGCGCCTCCATGGCGACGACGTCGCCGCGCGTGGTCATCGACCAGCCTTTCGACACGTGGAACGTGGCGCCCCACGGCGCCGTCGCGGTCTCGTCCGCGGTGGGCTTGCGCTTCGTCTCGGCAGGCGCCGACGGCCAAGCACCTCGACGCTCGGCGCGCGCCGCCGCGGCTAGAGTGATTCGACCTCGGCGAGGTTCGTCGCGTACTCGTCGACGAGCGGGTGCTCGGGCAGCGCGCGCGCTCGCGCGAGGAGATCGCGAAAGCGAGAAACCTGCACGTCACGTCCACGCTTGAACATCGCCCAGGGATCGGCGGCCGGCGCAAAGGCGCGCGCGCAGGCCACGATGGACTGGAGGTTGTCGATCTTGTCCGCGAGCGTGATGGCCTGGGCCTCCCACGGCTTCTCGGAAAAATGCTCGAGATAGAGGCGCTTGCGCTCCTCCCACGAGAGCGACTTGTCCTCCTCGCTGACGTGCCGGACGAGATCGGCGACGGTGCGCCCGAACGTGTCGCTGAGCGCGGCGTAGGTGACACCGCAGTCCTCCATCACGTCGTGCAGGGCGCCCGCCGCGACCACGCGCTCCTCGAATCCATGACGTGAGAGGATCGCAACGACGCCCGCGATGTGACTCAGGTACGGGACGTCGACGTCGGGATATTTGCGCCGCTGGTCCTTGTGCCAGATGGCTGCCCAATCAAGAGCGAGCTTCAGGAGCGGTGGCGGTGGCGGTGGCGGAAGCACGCGATGCGTCTGGACCAGCGAGCCGACCTCTAACGAGCCTTGAGGAAGACTTCGGAGCGGGTCGGCGTGCGAGGCACTTCGCTGTC
>JAYTOQ010000057.1:0-6900 GCA_043747665.1 Polyangiaceae bacterium
TTGCGGACGACGCGTACGGGCTTCCAGACGTGCGGGCCCTCGCCGAAGACGATGTCGCCGTCGTAGCTCTTCACGAACTCGACGCCGGTGCGGACGGCCTCGTCTTGATCGGCGGGGCCCATGCTGTGGAGCGAGAGGATGCGGATGTCGGCCTGCGCGTCGCGCATGCTCTCGAAGAGCGTGCGCTTGTCGCCGGAGCAGGCGGCGCGCGGACACTGCGCGCGACCCATGTACATGCTGCCGAACGCGACGCGGATCGGATGACCCTTCACGACGAAGGTGCGGACCCGCGCCTTGGCGAAGTCGTCCTGGTGCGCGGACGATGCGATGCCCGCGAGGAGCCAGGGGCGATCGCCGACGCCCTCGACGTTCTTCGCCGACATGGCGGCGCTCGCGACCTCGCCGGTGAGCGACGTGTCGGCGGAGGCGAGGCAGTCGCGCGCGTGGTTGTTCGAGAGACCGATCAGGTTGAAGCCGCGGTCGTTCGCCTGCACGAGGTTGTCGGTGCGTGACACGAATGCGTACGAGAGGCCGGGCTGGTAGGAGCTCGCGAACTGGCTGCAGCCGGAGCCGATGACCGTCTCCCAGTTCACGAAGGAGAGATCTCCGCGGTAGCCTTTGCCCGAGGCGTCGAAACGATCGAGCGCCTTGCCGAAGTCGGCGGCGATCGGGGTCTTCTCGTGCGTGTTCGACCAGCCGGAGTCGCCCATGCCGCGGATGTCGAGGAGATCGCTCGCTTCCGTCGCGTCGATGGGAGCCGCCGCCAGCGCGGAGGCAGGCGCCGTCTCGTCGGGCTCGCTGATCTGCACGAGCGCGTCCTCGGTGTCGGCCGGCTCGCCGCCGTCGTCGGTCGTCTCGTCGGCGGGCGCCGCGCACGCCGTGGTCGCAATCATGAAGAGGAGGGGACCGAGGTGGCGGAGCCGCGCGAGCATCGTGCCTGGGGGTGAGTGCAATACCTACACCAACGAAATATCCCGAACATGACGGGTATGCGAGGTCCGGCCATCTGGATCGGAGGTGGATCGTCCGCTCAGGAGCATTGTGGTGGAAGCCGACTCGCGCGATCGTAGCGCCGCCATGAAGTCACCTCGGCGAGGGCTGCTTGCGCGGACCGCGTTCCTCCTCCTGCTCGCTGCGTGCGGCAGCCGCACCGGCCTCTTCGGCACCGAGAACGACACCATCGGGGTTTTGCCCGATGGCGGCCCGCTCGTCGACGGCGGACGACGGGAGGGCGGACCGTTCTTCGACGGTCCGGTTCCGACCGACGGGCCGCTGCCGATGATCGATGCGCAGCCGCGGCCGGACGCCAATCGCAACGACTGTCCCGATGCCGAGGCGTCGCTCGTCTACGTCGTCACCGACAACAACGAGCTCTACAGCTTCTTTCCGACCGACGGCACGTTCAAGTTCATCTCGAACCTCAAGTGTCCCGCGGCGATGGGCTCCAACCCGTTCTCGATGGCCGTCGACCGCAAGGGCGTCGCCTACGTCGAGTTCAGCGACGCGCGTCTCTATCGCGTGAGCACAGCCACCGGCGCGTGCATCGGCACGGCGTATCAGCCGAACCAGCTCGGCTTCGGACAATTCGGAATGGGCTTCGCGACGAACGACATCGGGCCCGTCGAGACGCTCTTCGTGGCCGGCACACGCGACATGACGATGGCCATCTCCCCCGGCCTCGCACGGATCAATGTCGCCACGTTCAACCTCACGAAGGTCGGCAACTTCGTGCCCGACATCGCGCGCGCGGAGCTCACGGGCACCGGCGATGGCCGATTGTTTGCATTCTACACGAAAGGCACGGCCAACGGCCCGCCGTCGTACATCGGCGAGATCAACACCAACACCGCGCAGGTGGTGGCCGAGACCGCGTTCCCCACGGTCGACCAGGGCAACGGCTGGGCGTTCGCGTTCTGGGGCGGCGACTTCTACATGTTCACCGCGCCCAACACCGGCTCCGACGTCACGCGCTGGCGACCGTCCGACAACTCGGTGAGCGTGGTCGCCTCGCTGCCCGCGCGTATCGTGGGCGCGGGCGTGTCGACGTGCGCGCCGGCCCAGTAGCGACGTGATGTCGGGGGCGATGGCAGCGGGGATGGGGATGGTCACGTTCGTCGGCGCAGGATGCGGAGATCCTCGGCTCCTCACGCTGCGCGCGGCGGAGGTGCTCGGGCGGGCGGACTACGTGCTGTACGACGCCGAAGTGCATCCCGACGTGCTCGGCCGCATACGCGAAGGCGCCACGCGCCTGGCCGCGACCGCGACGATGAGCGCCGAGCAACTAGGCGCGCTGCTGAGCGCCGAGGCGAAGCAGGGCCGGAGCGCGGTGCGGCTCACGTGGGGCGACCCGCTGCTCTTCGCGGGGGGTGACGTCGAGGCGGCATCGGTGGCACGTCACGGCATCGCGATCGAGGTGGTGCCGGGGATCGGTCCGTTCATCGCGGTTGGAGCGTTCGCCGGCGTCCCGCTCACGCGCTCGAGCGATGCCTCGCCGAGCGTGGCCATCGTCAGCGTTACCCGCGGGCACGAGGCGCTCCACGACTGGCAGAAGCTCGCGACGGCGACCGACAGCCTCGCCATCCTCTGCGACGCCGAGAGCCTCGCCGAGACCGCACGATCGCTGGTCTTCTACGGGCGATCGGCGAACGAGCCCGCGACCATCGTCGAGAGCGTTTCGCTGCCGACGCAACGTGTGATCGAGAGCACGCTCGGGAAGGTGCCGGAGCTCACGAGGCCGCAGACGGCGCGTGTGGTGCTCGTCGTCGGCGAACGAGCGACGCCGATGCGCGAGCTGACGTGGCTCTCGAAGCAGCCGCTGTTCGGAAAGCGCGTGCTCGTCACGCGCGCGCGCGAGCAGGCTGCAGGCGCCGCGGCCATGCTCCGCGAACGCGGCGCCGATCCGGTCGTGGTGCCCACCATCGAGATCCATCCGCCGAGCGATCCGTCCGCGATGATCGATGCCGTGCGGTCGATGGGCGAACGCTACGACTGGGTGGTGCTCACCAGCGCGAACGGCGTCGATCGACTCTGGGCGGAGATGCGCGGGCAGGGAAGGGACGCGCGGGCCTTCGGGAAGGCGAAGATCGCAGCCATCGGTCCCGGCACCGCGGCGGCGCTCGAACGATGCGGCGTGACCGCCGACGTGATCGCGAAGGAGCATCGCGGAGAGGCGCTCGCCGAGGAGGTGCTGGCAGCGATGGGCGGGGCTCCATCACGCGTTCTCGTCGCGCGAGCGGAGGTGGCGCGCGACGTCGTGCCCGACACGCTGCGCGCGGCGGGCTGCGCGGTCGACGTGGTGTCCGTCTACAAGACCCGATCGCCGCCGCGCGCGCTGCTCGAGGCGCTTTCCTCGCTCCTCGAGGGCGGCGAGATCGACGCTGTCACGTTCACCTCCTCGAGCACCGTCGAGCACCTCTGCGATGCGCTCGAGGCCCGGGCGATCCCGCTCCTGGCGAAGACCACCGTGGCGAGCATCGGCCCGATCACCACCGAAACCGCGAGAAAACGCGGGATCCGTGTTGACGTGACGGCTGCGGAGTACACGATCCCAGGGCTGGTGAGCGCCCTGGAGAAGCACTTCGGTATTTGACACGTCTGGCGGGTCGCGCGACGCTGGTCGTCGCGAGCGCATGTCTCTGAGCACCCTCATCGTCCAGCGCGAGATCGCATCGATCCGCGAGGTCGAAGAGGCTCTCGCGCGGCAGGTCCTCTACGGAGGCGACCTCATCACGAACTTGCTCGAGGTCTGCAAGCTCGACGAGGCGCAGCTGCTCCCGATCGTCGCCGAGTCGCTCGGCCTCCCGCCGGCGTCGCCTGGTGAGCTCCCGCGCGCCGAGCCCGACGCGATGCGGCTCGTGGCGGCCGAGGTGGCGGTGGAGCGAAACCTCGCGCCGCTCACGGTCGATCGCTACGGGCTGACCGTGGCGGTAGCCGAGCCGCTCTCCGCCGACGTCGAGCAAGAACTGTCGTTCGCGCTCGCGCTCCCGATCTCGCAGAAGATCGCGCCGCTCGTTCGCATCAAGCAGGCGCTCGCACGCGACTACGGGGTGCCGCTCGACCGCCGGTTGCAACGGCTCCTCCAGCGCATGATGACCGATGGTCCGCGCGGGAGCTCGTTCCCGCCGATGCGCCATCTCTTGAGCTCGCCGGATATCCGGCTCGGCGCGCCGCGTCCGCCGAGCATCAGGCCGGCCGCGCCGCACTCGAAGCCGCCCGAGCCGGTGCGTCCGTCGGTGCCGCCGGGCGGCGGTGCGCGGACGCTCGTGCGCCAGACCGAG
Organism: Polyangiaceae bacterium; assembly: GCA_043747665.1. Taxonomy (GTDB): domain Bacteria; phylum Myxococcota_A; class Polyangia; order Polyangiales; family Polyangiaceae; genus Labilithrix. The sequence goes on from JAYTOQ010000057.1 coordinate 4,278, forward strand.
CTTACCGCGATGCGCGCACTGCGCCGGCGCCGCGGCGCGATCACCGTCGACGTCGCACGCGCCGAGCTCGAAGAGGCGACCGAGCGCGACACCATCTTCGATCTGCTTTTCGAGTTCGCGCGCCAGTACTTCGATTACACCGCGGTGTTCATCGTCCACGGTGAGACTGCCGAGGGACGCGACGCGTTCGGCGACGGCGCCGCGCGCGACAAGGTGGCCCGCATCGGCGTGCCGCTCGACCTGCCGAGCATCCTTGCGGAAACGCGCCAGTCGAAGGCGATGCTGCAGCGCGTGCCGTCGCCGGAAGGCCTCGATGCCGTGCTCATGTCCGACCTCGGGCGCAGCGGCAAGACGACGTGCGTGGTGCTGCCGGTGGTGGTCCGCACGCGCGTCGTCGCGATGCTGCTCGGCGACGGCGGTGACACCGGCATCGAGGCGTCGACGCTCGCCGACGTCGCAGGCATCGTCGTCCAAGCCACGGCCGCGTTCGAGCGCCTCATCGTGCGGCGCAAGCTGAAGGGCTCGATGCTTCCGGCGGGTATGGGCGACTCGATCCTCCCGGGCGCAGGCGCACGCGCTGGCTCGAAGGTTTCGATGCCGCCGCCAACGAAGCTGAGTCAGATCAGCGATCGCCCGTCGATCGAGGAGCTGGCGCCGCCCATCCGCGATCTGATGACGGAGCCGATGTCGGCAATCCTGCCGCCGGAGACGGTCACGACGGGCGGGCGCCGCAAGACCGATCAGCCGCCGCCCCCGCCGCATCTCCTCGAGGTGCGGCGGATGTCGGGTCGACCCATCCCGCGCGAGGAGCCGGAGTCGCGCACACGCATGCCCTCGGTGACCGCGCCCTCGAACCTCGGAGGCGCGGCGCAGGAGGCGATCCTCGCCATGGGCGGCACGCCCGCCGGCGGAACACCGCGCAGCCGCGGTCGTCGTGGCACGGCGCCCAAGCTCGATTTCGGCGCCGTTCCTCCGCCGTCTTCGATGTTCGGCAGCGAGGCCCTGGGCGGTGACGACGCCGAGCGGAGGCTGCTCGCGGAGATCCACGGACAGCGCTTCGAGCACGAGCCGCTGACGGCGCGCGATCAGCATCCGCCTCCTTCGCCGAAGGCGGAGTCGCCGCCACCGATGCCGGTCGCGAGCACGCACCATCCCGTCACGGACATGTCCCCGGTCGCGCTGCCCGCGCCCTCCCCGTACGAACCGGACGAGGAGGTCACGCAGCTCTCCGCGCAGTCGGGGCCGGTCTCCTCGTCGGCTCCGCCGTCGGCGGAGTTGGTCAGCGCGGATGATGCCGACGTCGACGTGGTCGAGGCGCCGCTCTTCTCGATCAAGCACAGCGGAGGGCCGCCCACGCCGTGGCCGTCGTCGATGGGCCCGGCCGACCCGCTAGACGCTCCGTCGCCGCGCGTGCCGGCCATTCCGGAGTCGCGGTCGCGACCGATGCCGGCGTCGGAGCAGCAGGTCAGCGTCGCGCTTCATCGCCCGCCTTCGTCGCGCAGCGATCACTCGCGGGTCCTGCCGTCCGTGATCGTCGACGTGGCCAGCGAGTACGTGGGGCTCGTCGATCGCGTGCTCGCGGGCGGCGCCGGCAACTCGGCGGACGACGCCGAGACGGAGCTGCTTCGCGCCGGTGGCTATGCGATGCCGGCGATCATGGAACGCTTTCCAGGGCCGGTCACCATCGAGCGTCATCTCCTGACCGACGGCCCGATGCCTCGCGTCGCCGAGTGTGGTCCGGTGCTGCGCCTCGTCGCCAGCCAGCGTCGCACCGCGCTCCCGTTCGTGCTCTCGCACGTCGAGGATCCCGAGGTGGAGAAGCGCTTCTGGGCAACCTATCTGCTCACCGAGCTCGTGTATCCCGACACGCTGGACCCCATCCTCGCGCGCGTCTTCGACGACGAGCCTCGCGTGCGCCGGGCCGCGCGAGCCGCAGCGCGCGCGTTCGCGGAGGCGCATCCTTCGGTCATCGTCGAGCGCCTCGAGCTCGTCGCGATGGACGGCGCCGAACATCGCGACCGCCGTGCTCTCGCCATCGATGCGCTCGGTGAGACCCGCGAGGCGCAGGCGGTGCCCGCGTTGGTCCGGCTGCTCGGCGATCCCGACAGCGAGGTCGCCGGCGCCGTACGCGGCGCGCTCACCGCCATCACGCGTCAAGACTTCGGCGCGATGCCGGCGAAGTGGCAGACGTGGTGGGACGCCAACCGCGATCGCCATCGCCTGGAGTGGCTGATCGACTCGCTCATGCACGATCAGGCTGCCCTCCGCGCCGCCGCCGGCGAGGAGCTGAAGACGATCACGAAGGAGTACTTCGGCTACTACGACGATCTCCCGAAGCGCGAACGCGAACGCGCGCAGTCGCGCTATCGCGAGTGGTGGAACAGCATCGGCCGCGTCCGCTTCAGCCGCGCCTCTTCGTCGCGCTCGTGAGCACGCTTACGATTCCTCGCGGTGGAGGCGGGCCAGGCTGTCGTCCTCGCTGCCGCCGTAGCGCGTGTCCAGCCAGGCATCGATGGTCTCGGACGCGAGCGGCTCCGACAGGAGACGCAGGCTCAGCGCCAGCACGTTGGCGTCGTTCCACTTTCGCGCGCCCGCCGCCGTCTGCGCATCGGTGCACAGCGCG
>JAYTOQ010000058.1:0-18341 GCA_043747665.1 Polyangiaceae bacterium
CGTCGTCGCCGTACGGGCTCGCCGAGGGCACGACCTCCACGTTGCGCAGCATGGCGTTGAGGATGACGGGCCGCGTCGGGGAGCGGCGTCGCGCGGCAGGACTGCGGCTGATGCTCGAAGGCGCGGATGAAGGCATCGGTCAGGGACGTGAGCTCCGCGCGCTCGATCTCGATCTCGGGCTTCGGCGCCGCCGCTGCTCGGTTGCCCGTAAAACGAGGGAGATGCGTGCCGAGCTCGCACGTCGGAGCGAGCGCGCGGAAGGACGCGACGCACCGGGGATCGCTCAGGACCTCGGACGCGAGGAGGTACGTGGGCTTGGCGCCGAAGCGTTCGAACAGCGGATGGAGCCGATGCAGCACGCCGTCCGTGATCCCCTCGAAGGACCGTGGAAGTCGCGGCTTCCATCCGTTCGCCTGGTCGCTCACGGTGTCGACCGACACGCAGAGGTACGCGCGACTCATCGCGTCGTTACCTACCGCGCGCGGCGGCCAAGGGCGTAGCAATTCACCGCGGTGGGACCAAGCCCGTCCAATGCGCGTCCCGGAGCTTTTGGACCCTGAAAATCCCTGCGAAAATCGGTGCTGTGAAGCACGCGCACACTGGCGGCCGTACCGAACTCGCGCCATAACCCGCCATACCGGGGCCTATGACGACGCACGTGACCGAACCTCCGCGCGAAGCGGTCGAGGCAGCGGGCAACGCTCCCTGCGATCTCGCAGCTCGTCGCGCGGACGCTCGCCCCGACAGGCCCGTCAGGCCCGTCAGCGCCGACAGCCCCGACAGCGCGCCGACGAGCACGGCGCGTCGTGCGTCGACGCGCGCGGCGTGGGTCGGGCTCGGCGCCGTCGGGCTCCTCGGCGTGCTCGTCTTCTGGGTGTTCGAGGCCCTGCCGTTCCAGGATCTCCCCGCGCATGCCGGCCTCATCGCGATGCGCCATCGCTTCACCGATGGCAGCTTCGAATCGCGCTTCTTCGTGCTCGCGCCGCACATCGGTCCGTACTCGCTGTTCCGGTTCCTCGGCGAGGTCTTCGTGCGCGCCATCGGACCGCTCGGTGCCGTGCGGGTCCTCGCAACGCTCCCGATCATCGCGACGCCGCTCGTGATGCTCCACGCCCGCCGCCGTCTGCACGGCGACCGGACGCCGGTCTACGGCTACCTGGGCATCACGCTCTCGTTCGGCTTCATGACGCTCATGGGCTTCGCGAGCTACCTGCTCGGCGTCGCCGTCATGCTCTTCGGCCTCGTGATGTGGCTGCAGCTCCTTGTCGGGGCCGACGACAATGCGCCCGACGTCAAGAAGCGCGAGCTCGTCATGGCCGCTTTCGCGCCGCTCATCTTCGTGGCGCATGGCCACGCGTTCGCGCTCTTCTTGCTCTGCGCGGGAGTGAGTGCACTATGCACGGGTCGGCGCGGGCCGCGTTTGCTCCGCTTCCGGGCGCTCGTACCCGCGCTCGGGCTCGCGGGCTGGGTGGCCTGGATCGAGCGAGGCGCGACCACCCCTACGGGGTCGGTGCCCGTCGTGCCGCCGCTCGTCCCGATCTTCCAGAGCCCCGCCGCCAAGTTCGAGCTCCTCGTCACGCCCACGCTCATGACCCGCAGCGGGATCGACTTTCTCGTCGCCGTGGCGCTGTGGGCGTTCGCGGTGGGCTGCACGTTCTACACGGTGCGTTCGCTCGGCAACGCCTCCGGACGGCCGCTGACCGCCACCGAGCGCCACAGCCGGGCGCTCTACGCGTCGGCCGGCGCGCTCACCGTCCTCTTCCTCGTTCTCCCGCACGCCATCGGCTGGTTTGGCTTCGTCGATGGTCGCCTGCTGCCGCTCGTGCTGATGCTGGCGCTCCTCGGCGTGCGCCGCGAGGCACTGCCTCGTCCGCTCGTGCTCGCTGGCGACATCGGCGTGCCCGCCTCCGCGGCAGCGCTCGCGACCGTGGCGCTGGTCGCGTCGTACTTTTTCCAGCACGAGGCGCGCGGTTACCGAGAGGTGCTCGCGCGGGTTCCGGCGCAGGCGACGCTGCTCAACCTGCCGCTCGATCCGAACAGCGACATCTTCACCGCGCACCCCTTCATCCACTACGACAAGCTCGCGCTCGCCGATCGGCCGGTGGTCGTGAGCGACGTGTGGTTTCACCAGGGCTCGGCGCTCTACCCGACGGACGCGAACCCCGCCCTGCGCTTGCCCGCGAGCTACAGCGAGAGCGACCTGAAGTTCATCGACTGGCCCGCCTATCATCTCGAGGACTGGGAGTTCGTGCTCATACGCACGCGGCCCACCGCATCGCAGCCGTACACGCCCAACGACCTCACGCTCGAGGAGCACGTCGGCGGCTGGTGGCTGTTCAAGCGTCCGAACGGCTCCGCTGCGCGTTGAGCGGCTCGGCCGCGCGTTTGACCCCTCCGCCCGCAGCCGCTGCCGCTGCCGCTGCCACGGCTGCGGCAAGGCGCCACCGCTGCGATTGCTGCGATCCGATGGCGGGTGTAGCTAGCCGGGCTTGATGGATGCATGGGAGCCGCTGCCGGCCCGGATCCGTACGTGGATCCCGGCGAGCTTCTGGGCGGCTGCACTGGTGCAGACCGTGTTTCTGATCGCGCTCGCCGCGAGCGACGGCTACGACGTCGCGCGCAGCGGCGAGATCGTCCGCGTGGCGCTCACGTACGCGACGGTCTTCGCGCTGTTCGGCGTCATTCATCTCACGATGCCCACCGCGAAGTCGACGAGGGCGCTTACCTCGTTCGTCTTCGTGTGCTTCGTGAGCGTCAACTTCGTGCGCTTCGAGACTGCAGGCGCGTTCGACTACGGCTTCGCGCACGAGAACTTTCGTGAGCTCCTCACGCCGCTCGGTCGCACGATCTTCTCTGCCAACGTTCATGCGTGGGAGATCGCCTGCCTGTTCCTGATGCCGCTCGTCATCGGCTTGGCGCTCATTCGCGCCGCGGCGCGAGCGCGCCCGCCATCGTCTCGCTCACGCGTTCGTGCCGGGATGGCGCTCGCGTGCTTCGCGCTCCTCGTGGGGTTGCCACTCGCACGGGTGAGCACGCACGAGTCGCTGACGGGCTTTTTGGTCTCGGCGCTGCGCTTCCACGCCGAGTCGCGTGCGGCGGCGGCGACCATCGAGGGCGCACCGTACCCCTTCGTGCATCCATCCGTGCCGACCCCGACCACGCGCGCGATGGCCGGCTCGGATGCGCCGCGACCGCACGTGATCATGGTCTTCATGGAGTCGTGGAGTGCATACTACACGGATCGACCGCGTCCGGACGGTAACAGCGTCACGCCGGTCTTCGATCGTCGGAGGCGCGAGGGCCTCGCGTTCGACCACTTCTACGGCAACTCCGTGCAGAGCAGCCGCGGGCACTTCACGACGCTCTGCTCGATCATCCCGATGTTCCGCGGCAAGGAGTTCGTCGACCTCCCGGGCACGCGGTTCCACTGCTTGCCGCAGGTGATGCGCGACGAGGGCTACAGCACGCTCTTCTTCTCGGCGACCGCCGATCCCGAGTTCGATTTCGCAGACGCGGTCTTCCGGCGCCTCGGCTTTGGTGACGTGCGCTGGGCAGAGGAGCGAACCGCCGCCATCGATCCTGCCTCGTGGTGGGGCACCGGCATCCAGGACGACGTCTTCTATCGTCGGGTCTTCTCCGCGCTCGACGAGAAGCTCGCGCGCGATCCGACGGCGCCTATCTTCGCCGTTCTCGGCAACACGTCGCACCACTACCCGTTCAACCGTGGTCCGCAGCACGCGCCTGCGCCCGGCTACGCCACCAAGTACCAGCGCGACTTCGTGGCCTCATTGAGTGCGGCAGACGGGTGGCTCGATGCGTTCTTCACCGAGCTCGAGCGACGGCCGGCCTTCCGCGATGCGCTCGTCGTGCTCGTCGGGGATCACAGCTTTCCTGCCGACGAGCACGGCATCCACTTCAATGGCATCGGCGCGTACGAGGAGGCCTTCCGCACCGGCTTCGCGCTGCGATGGCCCGGTCACGTGCCGCCGCGGCTCGAGACCAAGCAGGCCGCCTCGCAGCTCGACCTCGCGCCGACCATCGTCGACCTCTTGCAGCTGCGGACCAGCACGCACTTCACCGGGCGCTCGCTCTTCGCCGAAGGCGGGGACGGTCCGCCCGTTCCGCTCGTCCAGCCCTACGACGGCGTCCGGCTCGCGGCGGTGAAGTGGCCGCTCAAGCTGGTGCGTCACGAATCGGCGGAGCAGGAGCACCTTTACGATCTCTCGGTGGACCCCGACGAGGAGCACGATCGCATCGCGGACCCGCTCCTCGCCGCCGAGCTCTCCAAGCTCCGCGAGACCATCCTCCGCATCCACGCCAGCGAGCCGATCGTGCGCGCAAATCGGGTCTGGCCGCCGGTCGCGCCGCGCTGACGCACGACGACTGCGGTAGACTCGGCGCGATGGCCACGAAGAAAGCCCAGGTCGCCGCGTCGCCGGTGCAGGTGCCCGCCGAGCTGCTCATCGACGCGAGCAACAAGTTCGTCGCGCGCGCCAAGATTGCCGCCGCCAAGAAGTGGAGCCTCGCGCGCGCCGAGAGCATCGCCGGCGGCGTCCATGTGGCGTGGTACCTGCTCGCGCTCGGTCGCAAGGAAGACGCGCGCGGGCTCGCCGACGAGATCGCCGACGCCGCCGCGCGCGGCGAAGACGGCGTGTGGTGGGAGGCTGCGGGCGCCATCGCGCTGGCGGCTCGTCTCGCACGCGAAGCAGGTGACGAGCCGCGTCGGGCGGCGCTGGTGGCGCGCCTCGTCGACCAGCCAGCGGTGCCCGCCGAGCCCGTCGCAGCGCTCGTGAAGGCCATCGCCGAGGCCGACAAGGACATCCGCTCTGCCGAGGTCGACCCTTCGCAGAAGTTCGCATGCGAGGGCTTCGCGCGAGGCTGCGCCCGCGCCGCCTATTTCCGCGAAACCGCCGCTGAAGCGGCCTACGAGGCCGGCACCGTCAACGCCACCGCGCTCGAAGCCACCATCGCCGCCGCCCTCGACGGCCTCCGCGCGCAACTAGGCGGCCGCTGACCGGCTAGAGCTGAACGGCGGAGCACGGTTCTCGTCCCCTTCGCCCCCTCTCCCTCACGTCCTCACGTCGTCGTGCAAAGCACGACGGTCACCGAAGACGATCAAGGGAGGCTCGTCGCCGCGAAGTCCCACCAGGGTAGAGCCGTACTCGACGATCCGTGCTCGTCGACGGGGTCGAGATCCGGCCTCGCCGGCTAGTCGTTGGGAGGCGGGGGCATCGAGCCTTGCTTCACGCCGCCGGCTTCCTCGATGGCATCGGCGCGCTTCGAGCGCTTGTTGCACTGGAGGATCTGCTTGCGCACGCGCACTGCGTCGGGCGTGACCTCGACGAGCTCGTCGGCGTCGATCCACTCCATCGCGGTCTCGATGGTGAGGACGCGAGGGACGGCGAGCGCGATGTTCTCGTCCTTGCCGTGGTTGCGGACGTTGGTCTGCTTCTTCTCGCGAACGAAGTTCACGTCGGCATCGCTCGGGCGGTTGTGCTCGCCGACGATCATGCCCTCGTAGACCGCCTCGCCCGGCTTCAGGAAGAACTCGCCACGCGCCTGGAGGTGGTTCATCGCGTACGGCGTGCAGACGCCCTGGCGATCGCTGACGATGGCGCCGAGCTGACGCTTCGCCATCACGCCGCCCCACGGCTCCCAGCCATCGAACATGGTGGTGAGGAGGCCGGTGCCGCGCGTGGAGGTGAGGAACTCGCCGCGGAAGCCGATGAGGCCGCGGCTGGGGATGCGGAACTCGAGGCGCGCGCGGCCGTGGCCGTGGTTCGCCATCTTGGTCATGCGGCCCTTGCGGAGGCCGAGGCGCTCGGTGGCGACGCCGATGTACGCATCGGGCACGTCGACGACGACGAGCTCGTACGGCTCGTAATCGACGCCGTTCTCGTTCTTGGTGATGACCTCGGGGTTGCCGAGCTGCACCTCGTAGCCCTCGCGGCGCATCGTCTCGACGAGGATGGCGAGCTGGAGCTCACCGCGGCCTAGCACGGTGAATGTGTCGGGGGAGTCGGTGTCCTCGAAGCGGAGCGCGAGGTTCTTGCGGACCTCGCGGAGGAGGCGCTCGCGGAGCTGACGGCTGGTCAGGTACTTCGAGAGCTTGCACTTGCCGGCGAACGGCGAGGTGTTGACGCCGACCCGCATCTTGATGGTCGGCTGCTCGACGATGATGCGCGGAAGCGCGCGCGTCTCCCAGCCCTCGGCGACGTCGGTGACGGTGTCGCCGACGTCGATGTCCTCGATGCCGGCAATCGCGATGATCTCGCCAGCCGTCGCTTCCTGCGTGGTGGTGCGCTTCAGGCCTTCGAAGGTAGTGAGCACCTTGATGTAGGCCTTGTTCTTGACCTTCTCCTTGATGACACCGACCTGCTGGTTGGCCTTGATGGTGCCGGAGGCGATGCGCCCGATCGCGAGACGACCGACGTACTCGTCATGGTCGATGTTGTTGATGACGATCTGGAGCGGGCCAGCGGGATCGCCCTTGGGCGGCGGGACCTTCTCGAGGATCGTTTCGAAGAGCGGCTTCAACGTCATGCTCGGGTCGTCGAGCGTGCGCCTCGCGATGCCGTCACGGCCGATCGCGTAGATCACCGGGAAATCCATCTGGTTGTCGCCGGCCTCGAGGTCGATGAAGAGATCGAAGATCTCGTTCAGGACCTCGTCCGGTCGCGCGTCCTGGCGATCAATCTTGTTGATGACCACGATGACGGGGAACCCGAGCTCGATGCACTTCTTGAGGACGAAGCGCGTCTGGGGAAGGGGACCTTCCGCAGCGTCGACGAGCAAAAGCGCGCCGTCGGCCATCATCAAAGTGCGTTCGACCTCACCCCCGAAGTCGGAGTGGCCTGGGGTGTCGACGACGTTGATCTTCACGACCTCGCCGTCGGTGTCCTTCCAGCGGACGCTCGTGTTCTTCGCGAGGATGGTGATCCCGCGCTCTTTTTCGAGGTCGTTGGAGTCCATCACGCGTTCGACGGTGACCTCGTTCTCGCGGAACGTGCCAGCCTGCTTGAGCATGAGGTCGACGAGAGTGGTCTTGCCGTGGTCGACGTGCGCGACGATCGCGACATTACGTAGATGCATAGAGGGTGCCGCTGTTTAGTCGCCGTTACGCGATGCGGCAAGCTCTAGGTCGCGAAGTCGTCGTGATTGCAGAATTGAAAGACGGAGCGCAACCGCCATTTTCATGACGATTCAGCGATCCAAGCCGAGTCGGGCACGCGCTTCTGCATACGCATCGGTCACGCTGAAGGTCATCAGCTCGCGCGCCTCGGCGGTCCGCGCAATCCACGCCGCCCGCTCCTCGGGGCCGCGTGGGGCGCCTTCTTCGCCCTTCGACCAGGCGATGGCCTCGAGGGCGCCGTTGGGATCGCCGATGGCGAGCAGCGCGACGCGATTGGCCCACGCCTGCGCGGCCGCGCCGAGCAGGTTGCTCTGGTTGCCGAGCGTGCCTGCCGCTTCGAGCGCGATGACGCCGACCGTCGGATCGAGGTTGCGCGGGAGGGCCGGCACGAGGCGACGCGACATTTCCGACACGCGCTTGGGGTCCACGCCTTGCGGCTGGAAGCTCGGGTTGAACGCCGTGAAGAGCGCGGAGACGAGGACGCTCACGTCGGCAGGCTGACCGCGCATCAGCGAGGACGAGCGCGACAGGATCATCTTCATCGCCCGCACCACGACGAACGCGCGTGCTCGCTCGTTCGACACGTTCATGAGCCCTTCGCCGACGAGCAGCGCGGGCGGATTGGAGCCGAGGGGGATGGCGACGCGACCGAGCTGTGGCGAGACGAGGATCTGGAGCGCGCCGAGGCCGACGACGGTGGCGACGGCGCCGACCGTCGTGCCGAGCGGCGTGCCGGGCATGAGGGGCGTCGCTCGCAGCGCGCGTAGATCGATCGGCGAGACGGCGTCGAGCGCGTCGCCTGCGCGATGGAAGAGCGCACGAAGCGCCGGTCCGATGAGCTCGGGAGCGAGCACGTCGTCGAGGCGCGGATCGACGCCGCGTGCCTCGGCGCCCACGATCTCGACAGCGGACGACTTCTCACGGCCATCGCGACCGCCACCGTTGGGGCCCTCGACGGCGGCCAGCGTCGCGGCGACCACGCGTGCGGCATCCTTGCGACCACGGAGCTCGTAGGCCGCGTGCAGCACCTCGAAGAGGGACGTGACGAAGCGACCTGCGGTGAAGGAGCGCCGCGCGTCGCCCGCTGCACGATCGAGGAGGATCTGCATCGCAGGCATCTGGCGCTGCCGCGCGTAGAACTCGGCCATCGCGCGGAGAGCGACGACCGAGGTCGGAAACTCCTTGCGCGCCGACTCGAGGACCTGCTCGGAGCGGCGTGCATCGCGCGCGGTCGTCTCGTGGATCTGGGCGAGATCGACGAGGCGCTGCAGGCGCTGGCCGGGCTCATGTGCCTCCGACACGATGGTCTGCTGGGTCTCGACCGCCTTCGCCACGTCTCCTTGTCGCTTGTAAATGTCGACGAGCTTCTCGAGCGTCTCGAGATCGTTCGGGGCGCGCTTGAGGACCTCTTTGTAGGCCACCTCGGCGCGCGACAGGTTCACGGTGTGGACGCTGTAGATCTCGCCGAGCTTCTCGTAGATCGTCGACTGCTCGGCGGGCGTGTCGAGGAGGCGCGCCAGGCGAATGTACGCCTGCTCCGTGCCGGGCCAGTCGCCCTCCTTCGCGCAGAGCTCGGCCATCGCCGCGAGCGCGGTCGTGTGATCTGGACGCTGCGCGAGCGCGCTCTCTAGCGCGGCCTTCGCCTTCGCGAGCTCGCCCATTTCGCCGAGCGCGCGCGCGAGCTCGACCTCGAGCGCGACGCGCTCGCCTTCGTCGGTGGCGATGGCGAGGCGCTTCTCGAGGAGGCGCGCGAGCTCGGCGTCGAGATTCTTCTCCGCGTACAGCGCGGAGAGCCGATGGAAGACGTCGGCGTGGGTGACGTCGATCTCGGCGCACTGCTCGAGCGCGCTCATGCCGTGCTCGGTGTCCTTTACCTCGTCCAGCCAGATGCGCGCGGCATCGAACCACGCCAGCACCTGATGCTCGGGAACGACGCTGGTGCGCGCGAGGCTCTCGCACGCCTCCGCGGCGGCGCGGGTCTCGCCGGTGCGCTCGCGCACCTCGGCGAGGAAGCCCCACGTCACGACGTCGCCGGGATCTTCCTGCGCGGCCTGCTCGAGGAACGCGCGCGCATCGGCGACCTGCTCGAGCCGCGCCGCCGCCTCGCTCGCGCGGAGCAGCAGCGCCGAGCGCTCCGACGGTCGCTGTGTGCGCTCGAGGAGCGCGACGGTCGTCGAGAGCGCAGCCTCTTCATCCTTCTGAACGCGCGCATGCGCGTTGAGCGCGCGAAGGCCCCACAGCGAGGTCTCCGGCTGCGTCGCGGCGAGCCGCGCCATGTCGCCGGTGCGTTCCCAGCCAGCCTCGCGGCCGCCTAGCGCGCGCGTCTTGAGGCGTGCTGCGAGCTGTGCGTGACCGGTCACCTCACCGCCGGCGGTGCCGTCGAGGGCGAGGGCGATCTGCTCGAACACGCGTTCGAGCTCCCTGTCGAGCGCTGGCTCCTCCTCGGTTGCGCCACGCGCTCCGACGAGCGCGTGCTCGACGAAGCGCAGGCTTGCCATGTGACGCGGCGTCTGCTCGAGGATCTTGCGATGCCACGCCAGGGCTCCGCTCGGGTCCTTCTTGCCGTGCATGTCGAGATCGGCAAGGCGTTCGTAGGTCTCGATGCGAATCGCCTCGATCTCCGTGTCCTTCGCGAGCGCGAGGAGGTCGTCGGATTGCCTCGACGTGGCGCCGGTCTCGATCTCCGCGCGCTCGGCCGCGAGGCGCGATAGCCCGGTGTCTCCCGCCTCCCGAGCATTCTGCGCGGCGAGCAGGGCCGAGATGTGATCGCCGGCGCGCTCGTGCTCGAGCGCGGCCTCGGTATAGAGGAGCGCGCGCGCGGGGCCGGAGGTCTTCGCGGCGCGCCGTTCGCGCCATGCGCCGCGATCGGCGGGTGGCTCGCTCGCGAGGCGCTCGTAGAGCTCGCGCAACGCGACGTCGTCGGGCCGCGCGCGATGCGCCTCGTCGAGCCGCGTGCTCGCCAGATCGGCGTCGCGATCGGCGACGAGCAGAGCCTCGCGGACGGCATCGAGGGCGGTCTCGAGCGAATCGTTCGCATACGAACGACGTTCGTGGATCCAGCGAAGAACCTCGTCGACGTCGCCCTTGCGACGGCCGATTCGCTCCGCGAGGAACGCGCCGATGCCGAGCGTGGGCGCGCCGCGATGAACGCGCTCGAGGATGCTCGCCTGCTCGTCGTCGCCGAGAGTGGTCCCGCCGGCGGCGCCGCGCGCTTCGCTGCGCGCGAGGGCTTCCAGCCTCAGGATCGCGCTCGCCGGAGCGTCGGGCATCTCGTCGGCGATGCGAAGGAGCTCGCTGCCGAGGTCCGTCTCGTCGTCGGGCTCGGCGGCGCCGCTCGCCGTGGATGTGGAGATCGCGCGGACCACGGAGTCATGCGTCGCACCGTGGGCGAGGGCCTCACGCCACGCGTGGCGCGCGCTTGCGTGGTTGCCCGCGCGCTCCGCGACGAGCGCCGCCGCGACGTGCCGCTGCGCCGCTGCGCTCGCGTCGTCACCGGTCGGCAGCGACGACAGCGCCTCGCTGACCTCGTTCCAGCGCTGCTGCGCGATGGCCACCTCGAGCGCGACGCCCGATGCGGAGGCGCCGCGAGGCGAGGGCACCTTCAAGAGCGCTTCGTCGAGCGCGCTCGCCGCCATGCCGCCCGCCGCCTTCGCGGCGAGCAACCGCCCTAGCGCCCCGAGCGCGCGATTGAATTCGTTGCCCGCGGCGCGCTCCGCGCGCTGCACGGCGCCGTCGTCGTCGCCGGCCGCGATCGCCGTGATCGCCGACAGCGCGTCGACGAGCGGCGCGTACGCGCCGTCGTGGGCAAGCGATCCCAGCGTCGCGCTCACGTCTTGCCCGGCGAGCACGAGCAGTGTGGCGCGCTCGGCGATCTCGAAGGGGGCATCGTCGCTGAGCGCTGCGACGACGAGATCGGGATCGCCGAGCTCGATGCCACGCGCCGCGAGCGGCCTGCGCGCGAGCGTCTCGCCCTCGTTGGCGAGCGTGCGCAGCGATTTCGCGGCGCCGCGACGTCCCGCGATGTGCGTCGCGCCGAAGGCCGCCGAGAGCCAGAGCGCTGCCGTCGCCAGCGTGGGCTCGGCCGAGACATCCGCGACCGCCTGCGCGGCCCCGACCACGTCGTTCGCGAGGAGCGCGGTGCGCGCGCGACGGAGCCCGTCGTTGATAGGCATGGCCTCGACGTCGGTGCCGGTGCGAGGCGCGCCGCGCAGCTTCAGCGCGGTCGCCACGGCCTTGTCGAGCGCGATGAGCTCCGAGTTCTCCGCGAGATCGCTGCCGGCGCTCGTGTGATTGCCCTGCGCAAGCGCCAGCGCCGCGCGTGCGGCGGGCGCGCGAACGTCCGCCGGATCGAGCTTGCAGGCGCTGTTCCAGCGCTCGACCGCGGCGTCGCCGTCGCCGTTCGTTCGGAGAATGTCGGCCGCCATGAGCATCGCGTGCGCGCGCGCCGCGGGCGTCGGCGAGCGCGCGGCCTCGGCGTCGAAGGACTCGGCGGCGAGACGGGGATCCTGCGCGTCGCGCGGCACGAGCTGCCGCGCCTGGCGCCACGCGAGCGCGAGGTCGGGCGCGAGGTCCCGCGCCTCGACGGCGAGCGCGAGCGCCTCCGCGTGGTCGCCCACGAGCGCGAGCAGCTCGCTGACGCCCAGCAGCGCGCGCGCCTGGTCCATCGGCTCCTGGAGCGCGCGGGCCTCCTCTTCGAGCCACGATGCACGCTGACGGAACGCGGTAGACGTGTCGGCGTCGAGCCAGCGCGAGACGGGGCGCTCGTCCCCGCCGAAATCGACGGAGACGGCGGCGAGCGAAGACTCGGAAGGGGGCTCGCGCTCGGTCGTCGGCGGCAACGGCGGCATCGACGCCGGCATGCCCGCGGGGATCGCTGACGGTAGCGCCGAGGGTATCGCTGCCGGTCCCGGCGCCGTCGACGGACGCATGAACGTCGGAGCCTCGTCGTCGGCGGGGTGACGCGCCTCGGTGGCGGGCGAATGCTCGTCGGGGAGGCGCGTCTGCGTCTCGGCGTCGGAGATCGACTCGGTGCGCTTGCGATCGGCGACGACCGTCTCGCTGTCGAAGCTCGAGCTGCGCGCGTCCGCTTCCGCGGCTCGCTGCGCATCGCTTGCCTCGCTTGCCTCGCTTGCCTCGCGCGCCTCATACGCGTCTTGGCCGATGGCGGTGGCGTCGCCTTCGGCGTCCGCGTAGGCATCCGGGGGCACCGACGGCGACGCGAGCTGCCGCGTGATGCTCGGCAATCCTCCTTGCGCCGCGGCGTCGCGCGCGTCACGCCCATCGTTGAAGAGATCGGGGAGCTCGCGGCTTCCTGTCTCGGGGTCGTGGATGCTCGGCGAGCCCGTGCTCGTGATCGCGAGGTCTGCCGGGTCCGAGCTCACGGCAGGCGCCGCGACGCGGGTATTTCCCGACGACGGGCGCGGCGGCGGCGTGGGCGCGGGCGGCGGTGGACGCTGCGATGCGCCCTTCGCGAAGAGCTGACCCAGACCACCGCGTGCCGTGCCCGGACGGAGCGAGGCGGGCGCCGCCGAGGGCGAGCCCTGACGCGGTGGAGGTGCCGCGAGCGGCGGCAGCGACGACTGCATGCGCGGCGCCGGGCTGCTTGCCGACGCGGCCGCGGCGGCCGCGTGCACGGGAGCGCGGAGCTCTCGCGGCACGGGGGCGATGACGGTGCCCTCGCTCGACACGTCCTTCAGCGATCCCTGTGCGGCGCCCGCCGCCGGCTGCTCGCCCACGCTCGACGCAGCCGTGAGGTGCTCGCGCGCGTTCTTCTCCGCGGCGGTCTCGTCGATGGGCGGAGCAGGTACGGCAGCGGTGTCCGCTTCGGCCGCGACCTCGGGGACGAAGGTGTTCTTCTCCCACTCGTCGAGGGCGGAGTCCCAGTCGAGATCGCCGAGGTCCTCGAGCAGCTTTCCCTGATCGTCGCTCATGGTCAGCCCTCGAGCCCCAGGGAGCGACGCAGGTCGAAATACGGCCGCGACAGCACGAAGCGGAGCAGCTCGTGCGCGCGGAGATCGTCACGAGCGACCGCGCCGAGCCGCTCGACCGGCTCTCCGAAGACGTCGGCGAGCACGACCGAGACGTCGCCCGAGGCGAGGACGGCGATGCGACCTTGCGACGCCCGCGCGCGCGCCGCCCATTGCCGCGCATCTTGCCCGCTCGATACGAACATCTTGCAGATGGGCGCGATCGCGGCCTTTGTCTTGCGGCTGATGGCCTTGCCGATGAGGCGCTCAACTTCCGCGAGGACCGCGAAGGGCGGATGGTCGACCGGCACCTTCGCGATGTTGCATGCGGCGACGACGATGGCCGCGATGGTGGTGTCGTCGCGCCATCGTGTGACGGTTGTGCCGCGCACGATGGCGAGGAGCTCGCGGGCGACGCGGGCGCGCGTCGTCGGGGAGAGAGGAGCGTTGACGCCGGAGCCCACGACGACCGCAGGCGTGTCGCCGGGGATTCCCTGCACCCCGCCAGGATCCTTGCCTCCGATGTAGAGATCGAATTCCTTGATGCCGAACGCGCCGGCCCACGTCGCGATCTCGTTGCGCAGCGAGATGCCGGCGCGCGGATCGACGCGGTCTTTCTTGGTCACGGCGAGCGCGGCGAGCTGCGGACCGAGTGCCTCGCCGAGGGTAGGGCCGAGGGCGGCGAAGAGCTCCCCGACGGGACCGTCGTCGCCGGGGGCGAGGACCTGCTTCACCATCGTCTCGGTCATCTCGACTTGCGGTACGCGTGGCTTCTTGCTGCCGAGGAGCACCACCATCTGCTCGCTCGATCCGTCGGGGCCGCCGAGCGCCACGGCGCACGAGAGCGCGGACTGCTCGAGCGCGGTGTCTCCGAGCGCGTGCGAGATCCGCGCGAGGCGCC
The DNA here is from genome assembly GCA_043747665.1 of Polyangiaceae bacterium. Taxonomy (GTDB): domain Bacteria; phylum Myxococcota_A; class Polyangia; order Polyangiales; family Polyangiaceae; genus Labilithrix. The sequence goes on from JAYTOQ010000058.1 coordinate 14,000, forward strand.
GCTGGTTCTCGAGATGACCAGGCGACTCGTGGAGCGCCATGAGCACCGCGTCGCGCCCGCGCTCGAGGAGCCCGCGTCGCTGCGGAATCGACGCATCGAGCCCGATGACGAGATCGAGCGCCTCGCCGTCGCCAGGCGCTTCGTCGAGGAGCTTCGTGACCGCAGCGACCGCGCCGTACGGCGCGTGGAGACGGTCGCGATGGATGGCGATGGCGAGGCGCGCGGCCTCGATACGACCATCGCGCTCGGGGCGCTCCTGCATCAGTTCCTCGAGGATGCGCGTCGCCTCCGTCCACGAACCCGTGCGCGCCGCGGCACGCGCGAGGCGCTCGCGAACAGGGAGGGTGGTGAGCTTCGCGTTGTGGAGCGCGAGGAGGACATCGAGCGCGAGGTCGTGACGACCGAGCTTGTTCTCGTAGAGGTCGACGGCCGCGACGCCGGCGGTGATCCGGTTCTTCGCCGGCGCGAGCTGCACGGTGGCGAGGCGCGCCAGCTTCTCGGCGGCCTCGGCGAACATGCCGCGGCGGATGAAGATCTCGCCCGTGAGCGCCAGCGCGCCGACGTGGTTCTCGTCGAACATCGTGACGTGGTCGAGGGCTTCGAGCGCGCCGTCGGGATCGCCCTTCTCGCGGAGCACGCGGGCGATCTCCCAGTACAGCTTCGCGATCTCCTGCGCGTCGTCGGTCACCTCGAGGCGACGACCGGCGAGGTCGAGCAGCTTGTCCTGGTCCTTGCGCTCGCGGACGCGGCGGAAGAGGCGGTCGAACGGCGCGGCACGGGCGGGGTCGCGCGTGAAGCTGGCGTCGAGCGACGCCTCGATGCGCGCGTCGAACTCCGGACCGAGCTTGGACCAGGACAGAGCGGCCTGCTCCCAGAACGCGGCGCCTCGTGCGGCGTTCGAGGAGCGCGCGCCCAGCTGTTCGCACGCGACCGCGTAGGTCTCACGATCGCCCAGCTTTTCCGCAGCGGCGCGCATGCCTTCCCACGCCTGGAGGTCCTCGGCGCGCGCCGCCGTGACCGCGCGGAACACGTCGAGCGCGATCGAAGTGTCTCCCGACGCGAGCGACGACCACGCGGCGAGCGCCAGCCCGTCGAGCTCGCCTTCCTCGCCGAGCGCGCCGTCGAGCTCGGTAAGCGCCGAAGCGCGACGGCGGGGATCGCAGCCGGGCGGCGCGAGCTCGAGGTTCGCGAGTCGCGCTGCTTGCGACGAGCCCACCACCGGCGGGAACGTCTCGTCGGGCTGGGTCACCGCCTCGAGGAGCGTCGCGCTCGCGAGCATCGCCTCGCGAGCCTCGTCGGCGAGCAGCTCGGCGAGCGCCCGACGCGCGGGCACCTCGTTCGCGGCCTCGCCGGTCGCCATGGTCATCGCGAGCCACTCGACGGCAGCCGGCGCGCCGCCGCCGACGTCGAGCCAGTCCTTGGCGGCAATGGCGAGATCGGCAGGCAACGAGCCGTCGACGTCGTCGCGCATGTGGCGGAGGCGCTCGGCGGCAGCCGCGCGCCGCGGCGCCTCACCGGCCGCGCGAACTGTGTCGAGGGCCCCCGTCAGCGCGTCGCCGTCGGCGGCGCCCTTCGGCCAGATCAGCCGAGCGAGCGCGCCGGCGAGGCGAAGGTTGGCGCTCGATGCGATGTCGACCGCGGCCAGCGCGCTCGCGGCATCGTCGGGATCGCCCATCGCCACCTCGAGCGCGAAGCGTTCAAGGGCGATGCTCGCGTCGGTGCCGCCGAGGTCGAGCGCGCGCCGCCGGCCATCGAGTGAATCGACGTCCACGCCGCGCGCCGCCCACGCGAGCACGGGGTTCACGGACTCGGGCGATGCCGACGCCGCCGCCTCGAACGACGCGAGCGCGCTCGCCCGGTCGCCGAGCTTCCAGAGCTCGAACCCGGCCTCGAGCAAGCGCGCCGCGCGGAGCTCGGTGTCATCCTCGTGCGCCTCGGCGAGGCCTCGAGCAAGATGCGCCGCGCCCACGCGATCGCCGGCGGCGCGCAGGAGATCGCCGAGATAGGCGGCAACGAGCGGGTCGGACGGATCCTCCGACGCGAGCGCGCGAAGGTGCTTCACCGTCGATGCACCGTCGTCGTCGGCATGCGCGCGGAGGGCGCCGACCACCGCGAGGCTGCGGCGCATCTCGGGATCGGCGACGCTCTCGGCGAGTTGCTCGACCGCTTCGCGCGCGCGCAATCGGCGCGCGGCACGCGCGGTCTCTGCCGCGCCGCTCGCCTCGTCGTCGGCGTCGTCGGCGGCTTCGTCGGCGTCGAGCGAAGGGCCGCGCGATGCAGCGCCTGTGCCGCCCGTCAATCCGTCGAGGACGCGACCGAGCCATGCGCCGTCGGCGAGACCGCGAAGCTGGCCGGTGGCCTTGGCGGCGCCGCGCTCGTCACCCTGCGCGAGACGAAGACGCGCGAGCTCCACCCACAAGAGCGGGAGCTCGGACGACGGCTTGCACTCGATGAGGCTGCGCGTCGCCGCTTCGTACCACGCGTCATCGCCGCGGAGGCTCGCGAGGCTGCGACCGAGCCGCGCCACGAGCTCCTTGCCGACGCCGCAGGCCTCGGCCTGACCGAGCGCCTCGCGTGCGCGCTCCGCGTCTCCGGCGCGCGTCGCCCATACGTACGATGCGAGGAGGAGCGCACGTCCTTGAGCCTCGCCGGTGCCGTAATGTTTCGAGAGCTCCTCGAGCTCCTCGGCGAAGCGCGCGCCGTTTGCGCGGCCGTCTCCTGCGGCTCCGCCAGCACCTGCATCGAGAATGTCCATCTTGAGCGCGCGCGCCGGGGCGCACACCGGGTCTCGCTCGGTCGCGCGGGTCAGCGCCTCGAGCGCGCGCCCGAGCTCGCCCTCGCTCGCGGCATGCTCGGCGACGCGCATCGCGAGCGACGCTACGACGCCACCGTCGGTCTCGCCGACCATGCGACGCGACGCGAGATCGGCCGAAAGCGCGGTGTCGCCCATCGTCTCCGCGAGTCGGAGCCGCGCGTTGAGGACGACGCGCTCGATCGCCGCTGCCACCTCGTTGTGCGTGCCGCCCGCGGTCGGCTCGTCCTCGCGACGCGGACGAGCATCGGCGAGCATCTCGAGCGCGCGATCGAGCGCCTGCGCTGCGCGACCGAGCTCGCTCGACACGCGTCGTGCTTCGGCGGCGCGCAGGAGCAAGTCCGTCGCGTGCTCGATGGTGCGTGCGTGCCTGGGTACGCCCAGCTTGTTGCCACGGTCGGCATCGGCGATCGCGTCGCGGATCATCTCCGCACGTGCCTCGAGCGCTTCGGCATGAATGCGCGCACGCTTGCGCGCGTCGTCGGAGCCGGGAAGGCCGGGCTCGGAGCGCGCGATGCGCTCGATGGCGGCCGTCGCCGCCCATGTCGCGCCGTTACCTTCGTCGCGCGCGTTCGCAGCGATGTCGAGCGCGCGATCGATGTCGCCCGCAGTCGCCGCAAGGCCCGCCACATCGACCAGCAGGAGCCCCCGCCATGTCGCGTCGGTCGCGAGGTCCGCGCGTCCGGCGAGCGCCTCTTCGCGCTGCGCCGCGTCGCCGAGCTTCGCCGTGACGAGCTCGAGGGTCAGCCACGCAGCGCCAAGATCGCTCGCCCCCGCGCCGCTCTCGGTCGCCTCGCGTGCAGCGCCGCGTGCGCCTTCGAGGTCCTTCTGTACGTCATCGAGGAAGAGCGCGCGCTCGGTGAGCGCTCGTGCGCGCTCTTCGGGCGTGACCGCGGCGGCGACGAGCGCCTCGACGAGCTTGCCGAGGTTCGCGAGCGACCGCCGTCGCTCGAGGAGTCGAACGAGGCCCTCGAGCGGCTCGCGGAAGCTGGTGTCGGCGTTGTACGCGGCGAGATAGTCGCGCGCGGCGCCGGGCTCGTCACCGCCGCGCTCCTGAATCTCGCCAGCCTCGTCGAGGAGGCGAGCCTTCCGCTGTCGATCGGTGGTGGCGTCGACCTCGGCACGCAGGCGTCCGACCGCGGCGGCAATCGCCTCGATGGTCTCGATGGGCGCCGGCGGGAGCTGCGAAGCGCCGGAGATCATGCCGGGCGGGGGAGGCAGCGGCGAATGCCCGGCGTCCTCGTCGAACTTCTCGGCCGCGCCGATGGTCGAGCTCAGCGAGTCGTGCGAGTTGCCGAGCGAATGCGCGACGTGCGCATCGCTGCCGTCGGCGTCTTCGCCGACGTCGACGGACACGTCCTCGGCCGACGATTCCCCCTCGTCGATCCCCTCAGCTTCGTTCGGCTCTTCGGCCATTCCCGCCGAATGGAACATACCGCAGCGCGCGCGCGATCCGGCGCGAAAAGAGGCACCACCGGGGGATTGGCTCCGCCGGGCGCGAGAACGGCGACCGGCGCGATCAACGCGATC
>JAYTOQ010000059.1:0-9204 GCA_043747665.1 Polyangiaceae bacterium
CGAACCCGACGTCGTGCCCGCGCTCGTGGCCCTCGGCTTCAGCCTGAACGAGTCGCGCGCCTACGCCGCGCTCCTCCAGGACAGCCCGGCCACCGGTTACGAGGTCGGCGTTCGCGCGCAGATCCCGCGCTCCGCGGTCTACGGCGTGCTGCGCCGTCTCGTGAAGGCCGGCGCGGCCCGCTCGATCGCCGGCACGCCCGAGCGCTTCGCGCCTGCCGCCGCGGAGGACCTGCTCGTCCTCCTGCGCAAGCGCTTCGACTCCTCGACCGAGCAGCTCGAGACCGCAATCCGCAGCATCGACACGTCGCCGCCCGCGCCCGACGCCTTCAGCGTGCGCGGGTACCAGCGCATCCTCGAGGAGGCCGAGCGCCTCATCCGCGGCGCGCAACAGCGGGTCGTCATCAGCGGCTGGCCGCGGGAGATCGAGCAGATCACCGCCGAGCTGAAGCGTGCGGCGAAGCGGAAGGTCTACATCGTCGTTTTCTCGCATGCCGAGCTGCCGGCGCTCCCGGGCGAGATCTTCAGCTACGGCCTCGAGGAAAAAGGCCTCGAGGAGTTCTGGAAGCACCGGCTCGTGGTCGTCGCCGACGACAAGCGGTCGCTCATCGGCGCCACCGAGATGGGCGATCTCGACGCGGCGGTCATCAGCGAGACCACCGCCATCGCCGAGATCGTGACCAGCCAGGTCGCGCTCGACATCACGCTCCTGACGCAGCGTACCGGCCGCGACATCGAGGGCGTCATGGCGAAGATGCTGGGGCCGCGCGTCGGTCGGCTCGACACGCTGCTCTCGAAGCGCGAGGGCGATCGTCCGTCGAAATCGGGCGATTCCGGCGCCGGAGGCCGCGGTCCGCGGGCCAAGGCCTCGCCGTGAGCCGCTCGGTCCCGCCGCGTGGATCGAGCGGCGGGAGCGCCTTCCCTCCCCGAGCGCTCGCCTCGATGTCGCCACGATCGATCCCGCCGGGTGGTGCCGACGCTTACTCCGATCTCCTCCGCGACACGCGCGGCCTCCGTCGTGAGCAATCGCACGCGCGCGATCAATGGGTCGCGAAGCTTCCCGAGGGCCGCCGGGAAGAGGCGCTCTTCGAGCTCGAGGTGCTGCTGAAGGGCCTCGCGTGCTTCGCCAACCCGCGGAATCACCCGGGACCGACGCGACGGGCCGCGATCGTCGCGCAGGACTACCGCGAGGCGCTGGCGCTCGCGCGCGACGGCATGCAGCGCGTGGTGGCACTCTCGCGGCTGCTCCTCGGCGATCAAGAGCGCGCGTTCGTCTTCCAGCGCTACCTCGAGATGCTGCTCCCGGACGACGGCGCGCGGTCGCGTCTCGTGCGCGGAACGATGACGCAGGACACCCCGGAGGAGTCGCTCTTCTTGCTGCGCCACGCGCTGACCAACCTCCTCGAGGTGACAGGTGGAGTGACCAGGCTCCCGCGCGTTCCGTTCCGGCTCTTCTACGCGACACTCTCGGTCGCGCATCGCGAGGTATCCCAGTCGGCGTTCTTCAACCCGCTGGCGGCACTGGAGTTCCGTCCGGAGTTCGACCGGATCACCAACGTCCGCCTGCTCGAGCTGATGCGCCAAGTGCCGGGGGAGCAGGCGCGCCGGCTCGTCGCGCTGACGTTCCTCTCGCTGTTCCGCATGCTCCGCTACCTCACGCTACTCGATCACGTCGTGCGCGAGCCGCGACCCGCCGGCGTCGTCTACCTGATCCTGAGCGTGCTGCGGTCGGACGCGCGCGCGCTGACCGACTACCTTCGCAAGCAGGCCGGCGAGCAGCTCGCCGACAGCTACGAGCGGGAGCTCTTCAAGATTCCCGCGTCGCAAATTGCCGGGAAATACGAGGAGATGATGGCCGAGGCGCATCGCCTCCTCACCATCAAGTCGACGCTCGGGGGCATCGCCGCGAACGTTCGCCTCGAGCTACGTCGCACCTTCGAGCACGACCTGCCGCCGGCCGACGGCACCGCGACGAGCGAGAAGCTGCGCGCGGCGGTGGCGGCGATCGGCGGCAACCTGCGGCCGGCACTGCAGAACGCGGTGCTCGTGCTGGGCAAGGCGCTCGGCGCTCGGCTCGACGAGCACGGCGTGTTCGACGACGCTGCGGCGCGGCGCTCGCTCTCGACCCGGCTCCGCCGCGACGTCTGGATGTTCGCGCAGATCGTCCGCGCGTTCGGCGCGAAGGCGCGCTCCACGCCCAGCCGCGAGGATCGGTGGAGCGGTCCGTCGTCCCTGCAATTCGTCCGGGAGTTCCTCACGTACTTCGGGGCGATGGGCTACCCGCTGCTACGCGCCGCGGATTATCCGCGCTTCGACGCGTTCATCGGCGCGCTCACCGCGCTCGAGGAGACCGACCTACTCGATCCGCAGCGTCTCGAGCACGCGGTGACGGAGGCCGAGCAGTTCCACGCGTTCCTCTCGCAGCTCTTCGAGCAGATCGGCCAGCGCGACGAGCTCAAAGGCGTCCCGTTCGATCGCCGTGCGGCGGCCGAATCGCTGAAGCTCTACCTCGGCGACTAGGGCACGCCACTGTACGTGCGACACCTACGTCGCAGGCGTGCGGCTGTCCGCCCGACACCCCCTGAACGGCCGACCGCCTCAGAGACTACCTCGTCCGCGATCCAAGACCTCATCCGTTCGCGTGCATTCGAGCTTCGGCGAGCCTCGACGAGCTCAGCCGTTGGTCGAGAAACGCGGACGGACAAAGAACGAGAGGGCGCCCCCCTTTCGGGGGTACGCCCTCTCGTCCAAATGCCCACTCGAACCACCGGAGTAGATCGAGTTAGGCGGCAAAACCTAACGGTTTTGCGGCGGAGTTGTTACTCCTCGCCCGCATCCAGCCCAGCGCTGGAGGTCGGAGCACCGCCCAACATCGACGGAACACCGGCCGGCGGGGCCGCCTTGGCGCCGCGGCTTGCGCCACGCTTGCCAGACGACTTCTTTGCCGCAGACCGCCCAGTTTTTGCAGCCTTGGGCGCGGCTCGTCTAGCTGGGGCCTTTTTTGCAGCCTTCTTGGCAGTGCGCTTCTTTGCGCCCGCCTTCTTCTTCGCCGTCTTCGCGGCGGGCTTCTTTGCGGTCTTCGTGGTCTTCTTCGCAGACTTCTTCTTAGCAGCCATATGAGTATCCTCCTGCAGAGGTGATGTACACCACGTATATGGTCACCTACGTTACCTGTCAAACAAAAAAACTTGACGGACGCGCAGGCTGAGCGGGCGTAGGGGGGTGGGGGGTGCACCAGGCCTGTCGGGGACGATGCCGCCCGCGCGTGTTTCGGGGCGGTACTTTCAGCAACGTTTCGGCCACGATCAGCACTGAACAAGGAAAGTCCTTGTTTGTATCTAAATCGGGAGCGTAGGTAGTCGTTGATGGGGCCCCGGAGATCATGGGGAACGGCGAAAAATAATTTTTTTTCGTCGCTCACGAGTTCCAAAAACGATCTCGAAACGCGCTCCGCGATTTGCTCCGCGCGGGCTGCCTTGACGACTCCTTCACGCCCCCGATACCGTCGCGACGGCGAACGAGGAGGACATCGATGAGGAAGCTTTGGCTCTGGTTGTGCGTCGCGACGATCGCACTTGCTCTCGGCGGCTGCGGACACACGGACGAGGAGATGGCGGCGAGGCAGCGCGAGATCGACAAGCTCTCCGCCGACCTGAAGGCGGCGAAGGCGCAGATCGCTGATGATCAGGCGAAGTTCAGCGAGGCTTCGAACTCGATCGAACGGATGAGGGAGCAGCTCAAGGCGGCCGGTCTCGGGCTCGAGAAGTCGAAGGAGGACGCCGCGCGGCTCGCGCAGGCGCTCGCCGAGTACAAGCAGCGCGCGGACCAGCTCGCCGTGATCGAGCAGCGCTTCCGCGAGCTGCGGTCGAAGCTCGACAAGCTGAACGCGATTGGCGTCAAGGTCGTACCCCGTAACAACCGCCTCGTGATCCAGCTTCCGGGCGACATCCTGTTCGACTCGGGCAAAGACGACCTCAAGCCGCAGGGCAAGGAAGTCCTCGGTCAGGTCGCGGAGGTCATTCGAGGCGACAAGGATCTGATGAACCGCTACTTCCTCGTCGCCGGACATACCGACAACGTGAAGTACCCGGCCGGCGGCGCCTTCAAGGACAACTGGCTGCTCTCGCTCTCGCGTGCCCGGCAGGTCCTCCTCTTCCTCATCGGCGATGCGAAGCCGACCGACCCGAAGAACCCGAAGTCCACGAACGGCGGCGGGCTGAACCCCGCGCGCTGGGCCGCGGCGGGCTACGGCGAGACGGATCCGGTCGCGGGCTCGCTCGCGCAGCAGTCCGACGAGGACCGCAAGAAGAACCGCCGCGTCGAGCTCGTCGTGCAGCCGAACGTCGAGGAAATGCTGAATCTAAACAACATTCGCTGACCCCGCCGACGGCGGAGACGGAAAGGCCTCGCGGCGATGTCGCGGGGCCTTTGGCATTTGTGGGAGGTCGAAGACATGCGCGTCGCGGCGATCGATATCGGAACCAATACCGTGCTCTTGCTCGTCGCGGAGAAGCGCGACGGCCTGCTCGTCGCCGTCGAGGAGCACGCGACCATCACGAGGCTCGGCCAAGGCGTCGACAAGACTCGGCAGCTGGCGCCGGAGGCCATCGAGCGCACGAGCGCGTGTCTCGATCGCTACGCCGCGATCGTGGAGCGGCTCGGGGTGGCGAAGATCGCCGTCGTCGGGACGAGCGCGATGCGCGACGCCGGCGGTGGGGAGGCGATCCGCGTGCACGTGGAGAAGCGCTTCGGTGTGAGCGCGCGCACCATCTCCGGCGACGAGGAGGCGCGCCTCACCTTCGCGGGGGCACTGAGCGGCCTCTCGCTACCCGACGGGCGCGTAGTAGTCTTCGACATTGGCGGCGGCAGCACGGAGATCGTCGACGGCGACCGCAGCACGCGCGCCATCGTCTTCGCGCACAGCTACGACGTCGGCAGCGTGCGCCTCACCGAGCGTCACGTACACGCCGATCCGCCGAGCGAGAGCGAGCGCGAAGCGGTGGCCCGCGCGGCCGGCGAAGCCTTCGCGTCGGTCCCGGCATCCGTGCGCGGCAGGCCGGTCGTCGGTATCGCCGGAACGATCACCACCCTTGCTGCAGTCTCGCTCGGCATGGCCACGTACGACGGCGCGCGCGTCCACGGACACACCATCCCGCTCGCCGAGCTCGAACGTGTCGTGACGTTGCTCGCGGCGGTGCCTCTCGCGGAGCGTCGCGCCATCGCGGGGCTCGAGCCGAAGCGCGCGGACGTGATCGTCGCGGGGGGCCTGGTCACGCTCGCGCTTCTCCGTCAGCTCGGGGCGCCATCCGTGGTCGTGTCCGATCGCGGCGTCCGCTGGGGCCTCGCGGAAGAGCTTGCAAACGCGTCTCTATAGAGAGCGTAAGAGGAGCAAAGCCCCGAACGATTTCGGGTTGCGCGGGCGCCCTTTTCCTTACACACTCCTACTTCAACGATGGCGCTCTTCTGCCAAGTTGCCGGAAGGAATGGGAACGGTCGGCGGTTGTGGGCGAGAGAGCGGCACTCAAGCGCGCGTGTGTCGGGCCAATCTCCTGCGAATCACCGCGGGATGGCATCCCAACCCAGAAAGCGGTTGACAGAAGTGGGGTGTTGGTACTACAGTACGGCCGCCTGAAGTTGAGGCCGCGGAAAGCTAAAAAGTCGCTCGACTGGCTCCGCAGCTCAGCTCGCCTCGCCTCGTCTCTGAGAGATGTGAGAGGGGCGGCGGCCCCGCGAACGAACGCGCAGCAGAAGGGCTCAGCGACACTTGGCACGCGGCACGCCAAGAGCGTGAGCATTCTAAGAATTTCGTTTGTTGGTTGAGAGCGGTTCGTGGGTTCGGTTCTTCAGACCACAACCACGAATGCGGGTCCGGGCTCCTACCGAGCCCAGGACGGTTTCGGACGAAGGAGACGCTATGCAGGCTGGATCGGACGTCACGTTCAAGGTTGGCGACAAGGCCGTTTACCCGGCGCAGGGTGTGGCTGAGGTCATCAAGATCGAGGAGAAGGACATCGGCGGCTGCCGCCAAAAGTTCTACGTCCTCCGCATCATGGATACCGACCGAAAGATCATGGTTCCGGTGGCGAACGCGAGCGCCGTTGGGCTTCGCTGCGTCATCAACGATCAGGAGATCAACGAGATCTTCGACATCCTGAAAGAGCGCACCATCGCGTTCGACAACCAGACGTGGAACCGCCGTTATCGCGGCTTCATGGACAAGATCAAGACGGGCTCGATCTACGACGTGGCTGAGGTTCTTCGTGACCTCTACCGTTTGAAGACCGACAAGCAGCTCTCGTTCGGAGAGCGCCGCATGCTCGACACCGCCCGTGGGCTCATCGTGAAAGAAATCGCGATCGCCCGTGCGCAGACCGAAGAGAACGTGAAGACCGAGATCGAGTCGATCTTCGTCAGTAACTGACGTTCGGACCGCTCTCACGAGCGTCGAAACGCGAAACGCGCGCCTGGCATCCGCCGGCGCGCGTTTTTGCGTTTGTCCGTCGTGTCCGTCGCGTCCGTCGCGTCCGTCCATCCGTCGCGTCCGTCCATCCGTCGGCGTGGCGGCGCGGACAGATGGCTAATCGCTGTCGAGCAGGCCGAAGTCCCACGTCTCGTCGGGCTCGCGAAGGCCCGCTACGGCGTGCTCGACACGGCGAAGGAGCTCCGATTGAGCGGACATGATCGCGGGACGAACGCCGACCGACACACTGCCTGGCCAGTGCCAGACCCGTGCCGCGGTCACGCCCTCGACGCCGTAGACCAGCTCGAGCGTTCGCCTGATCCGTGGAGGTAACGCAGCTGCGGGTGCGGGAGGAGCTTGGGGCGCGGCGGCGGGTGCGTCGTTCATGGGGGTTTGCTCACCCTACCCTGGCATGTGTAATGTTCAAGCTTCGGAGCGGTCGAGCCGTGTCGTTCTGTGGGAGCAACGCGGGAGCGCGAAGCCCCTGGTGATCGGATGATGGGTCACTTCGAACCGACCGACGCGAGCACTTGTGTCGTGATCTCGTCGAGCCGCAAGGCGCGATTCGCCGCGTGATCCTGGATGAATTTAGAGGCCTTCGCGGGATCCACGGGCACAAGGTCCGCGCCCATCGGCCCGAGCACGTCGCCCCCGATCACGAAGCGCACGTCGCCGCCGTCGCGGGTCTTCTGGTCGTAGTACTCCTGCACGCGAATGCTCTTCGCAAGCGTCGCTCCCGACCGCCAGGACGTCAGCGCGCACCGAGGCGTGTCGAACGAGGTGATCTTTCCATCCTCAGCGACGAGATCGCTGCGCCACGTGGTCGCCGGATCGATCTTCATCCCGCAGTGTTTGCAGCGCTCGGTCTTCTTGCATGCGGTGAGCATGCCCATCGACACGAGCGCGATCGACGACGACACGGCAAGGACGAATTCACGACGATTCATGATGGGTGGTCCTCGTGCGACTCACGGTCCGTGGAAGAGTGACGTGCCGCCGCTGAGGATCGCGAAGCGCGCGATGGGAGCGATGGCGATGAGGAGCGCGAGCGCCCAGGCGAAGGCGCCGCGACGCAGCAGGCCACGAGCAAACGGAGCCAGCGCATCGCGTGCGGCCGCGCCGCGGGCCAGAACGGCGCTGAGGCCGGCGCCTACCGCCCACGTGGTCGCGAGGAACAGCGCGCCGTACAGCGGGTACCCGATGGCGAGCACGTCGCTACGGAGGAGGCAGAACGGACAGACGTGCTGCGGCACCTCGAAGACGTGCGGCGCGACCTCGAGCACGGACGCCGCGATGGCGACGGGCAACGTCACCAGCGTCACGGCGCCGGCGAGCGTGATGCGCGTCTTCGTGGGTGAGCGCACAGCCAGCAGTGCGATGCCGATCGAAGCGACCGTTCCGATGGCCGCGAGCACCGTGACCATGACACGCGGTCCGGTCGCGAACGTCTCGCCGCCGGCCGCGACTGGGTCGAGCTGCACGGAGCAGCAGGACGCGACGACGCTCAGATCGAGCTTCGACAGGAACTCGAACGCGCACGACAGGTCCATCACGGAGAGCGGCAGCATGGCGAGCGTCATCACGGAGAGCGGACGTGCCAGGTCGAGCGCGCGCACGCGCGCGTCGAAGGCGTAAACCTGCGCAAGGACCCCGGCGAAGAGCGCGACGCCACCCGTGACGGCGAGCGAGCGAAAGCCCCACTCGTTCGCGCCGAAGACACCGTAGGCGCACATCGCGCCGCGAACGCCGCGGCTCATACGATCCGCGCCGAGCACGGACAGCACCAGCGCAAGGACCTGGACGACGGCGCCGATGCGCACGAACGTCGCGCTCAGCTCGATCTGCTTCTCGAGGGCGAGCTGCCCTTCCGTTGCCTTCCCGAGCTCGAAGTGCCGGAGGACCTTCTGCGCCGTCATCGCGCCGCGCGCGAAGAGCAAGCAGGCGACGAGCCCGGCAACGAGTCGAAGCAGCACCCACGGCTCGAGGAGGTTCATGACCGCTCCGAGATTCTAGCGCCCACGACGGGGATTGGGGCGGCCAAGCGCGAGGGCGCGGGCCGGTGAACGAATGGCTCAGCTCGTCGATGGCGTGCCGGTCGCCGATAGCGTGCCGGTCGGCCCGAGCTTGCCCGCGATGAGGTCGAGGATGCGCGTGACGCCCTCGCTCTGCGTGAGCCTCGGATCGTGCGTCGCGACGAGGATCGCGCGGTTGTCGCGGGCGACGGCGGCGAGCTCGGCGGCGATCGAGACCGCACGCGCGTCGTCGAGGTGGGCGGTCGGCTCGTCGAGGACCAGCAGCGGCGGGTCGTTGATGAGCGCGCGAGCGAGCGCAACGCGCTGGCGCTCACCGCCGGAGAGGCTCTTCGCGTTCACGTTCGCAACGGCACCGAGGCCGAAGCGCTCGAGGAGGGCCGTGGCGCGCTGCTCGTCCTCCAGCCGGACGCCGTCGGGCACGCGCGGCAGGAGGACGTTCTCGCGCGACGTGAGGCCGTCGACGAGCTGCAGGTCCTGGAAGACGAAGCCCACCTTGCGGCGGCGCACCTCGGCGCGATGGCCCTCGCGCAGTCGAGACGTCGGCTCGCCGTCGAGATGCACCTCGCCGCTCGACGGTGAGAGCATCGCCCCGACGATCGCGAGCAGCGTGGTCTTCCCGCTCCCGCTCGGTCCGCGCACGACGACGAGCTCACCGCGCGCGAGATCGAACGAGACGTCGTCGAGGACCGTACGTCGCTCGCTTCCGTCCCAGAT
>JAYTOQ010000060.1:0-1730 GCA_043747665.1 Polyangiaceae bacterium
GCGCGAGCGCGGCAGACGCCCGCTACCTACGCCGACCTGGAGGCGCTCCCCGTCAACAGGGTCGGTGAGATCGTCGGCGGCGTCCTGCACGCGACTCCGCGGCCCGCCTTGCCTCACGCGGCCGCGAGCAGCGCTCTCGGTGAGGAGCTCGGTCCGCCTTTCAAGCGAGGGAAGGGAGGCCCGGGGGGATGGATCATCCTCGACGAGCCGGAGCTTCATTTCGGTGACGACGTGCTGGTCCCTGATCTGGCCGGGTGGCGCCGCGAGCGCATGCCGGAGATGCCGTCGACACCCTTCACGACGCTCGCGCCGGATTGGGTCTGCGAGGTGCTCTCACCGGCCACGCACAAGCTCGATCGCGGCGAGAAGCTGCCGCTCTATGCGCGCGAGCGCGTCGCGCACGTGTGGCTCGTCGACCCGATTGAGCAGTATCTCGAGGTGCTTCGACTCGACGGCGAGACGTTCCGCATCGTGCAAACGTTCACCGCGGACGCCAAGGTCCGCGCCGAACCCTTCGATGCGATCGAGCTCGATCTCGCCGTGTTGTGGGCGCGCTGACGCGCGCCTGACCCGGCCTCGCCGGCGGCTCCTCCATCGTTCGCCGAGGGCAGATCATCCGGGGAGCCTTTCGCTCAGCGAGCGCTCATACAACGCTCACGAGCGGCGCTCCGCCGTCCCACTAGCCTTCACCTGCTGCGCGTTCGTCGCAGACCACGGGGAGAGGCTTCATGAAGAGCAAGCGGCGCACGTTCACCCTGGCCATGGCGGCGGTCGCGACGGTGCTTGCGCCCTTCGGCTGCTCCTCCTCGAAGCCGAGGAACGACCCAACGCCAGCGACCGGCAGCGCCGCAGCGGCCCTCTCGCGGGTGCCGAACTACAACGGGCGTGTCCTCGGCCGCGTGTCGGTCCAGCATGGCGATCGGAAGCTCCCGCTCGCAGGCGCGAGCGTCGTGGTACGTGACGCGAGCGGCGTCGTGCGCGCGTCGGTGATCACGAGCGAATCGGGTCTCTACGAGATACCGCCCCAGGCCCTCGGTCGCTACACGGTGTGTGCCGGATCCAATGGAGTGGCGACATCGTGCGATCGCGCGCCTTTCGAGGTGACCGAGACTTCGGGCTACGCCGTGCGTGACTTCACCCTCGCGGCCGGCGCCCGCGCTGTCTCCGGTCACGTCACGCTCGGCGACGGCTCGCCGTGCTTCTACGCCAGCCGCCTCACCGGCAACAAGACGGTCGCGACCGTGACGCTCACTCGTAGCGATGGGACCGGCGAGGCGTCGGTCACCGCGCAGGCCGGCCCGACCGGCGAGTGGTTCGTTCCCGCGATCTCGAGCGCGGGCCCGTATCACGTGCAAGCGACATGCGGTGCGGCGTCGGTCGTCGCCGACCGCAGCATCGGCGCCCCCGATCTCGCAGGCCTCCCCGTCGATCTCGCGCTCCGTAGCCGTCCCCCTCGCATCACGAGCATCTACGCCACGACGGTCGACGGAGCCCGCGTCCGCGAGGCCGCGCCCGGCGACACCGTCGTCATTCACGCGGTGGCGTCCGACCCCGATGACGACCGGCTCGCCTTCGCATGGAGGCTCAACGGTGACCGGCCGCTCGCGGAGACCAGCGCCACGCTGACGCTGACGCTCTCGTCGACGGCGCAGCGCAACGGCGTCACCGTCGAGGTGAGCGACGGCAACGGCGGCTTCGCCGAGAAGCGCATCCACCTCGACGCGCCGGGT
>JAYTOQ010000061.1:0-1642 GCA_043747665.1 Polyangiaceae bacterium
AGGGTCTTCGCGAAGAAGGTCACCACCCCGAAGATGAGCACCCAGATGTGCGGCAGCCGCGTCGCGAAGAGCTCCGTCTCGCCGAACGCGATGTGCAGGCCGTCACGATGAAGGAACGGGAGCTGCCAGCCGCCGAGGAAGATGGTGACGAGCAGCATCGAGCTCGTGACGACCTCCATGTACTCGGCGAAGTAGAACATGCCGAACTTCATGCCCGAGTACTCGGTGAAGTAGCCGGACACGAGCTCGCTCTCGGCTTCGGGAAGGTCGAACGGGATGCGCTTGCTCTCGGCGATCGCCGCTGTGAAGAACAGGAAGAAGGCGAGCGGCTGGACGAAGATGCCCCAGGCGTTCTCGCCCTGCCAGCGGACCATGTCGTCGAGGCGGATGGAGCCGTAGATCATCAGCGCGCCGATGAGCGTGAGGCCCATCGTGACCTCGTAGCTGACCATCTGGCTCGCGGCGCGGAGCGCGCCCATGAGCGAGAACTTGTTGTCGCTGGACCAGCCGGCGATGGCGGCGCCGACGATGCCCTGACCGGCCATCGCGAACACGAAGAGGAGGCCGACGTTGAGGCTGGACACCACGAGATCGACGGGCTGCGAGCCCATGCTGATTCCGAAGCGCTGCGCGGCCGGGAAGACCGTCGACATCGAGTAGCCGGCCTGGCACGTGTCCTTGACGGCGAGCATCGCCGGAGCGCCGCCGCCGTCCTTGAAGCACACGTGCTTCCAGAGGAGGTCGGTGCTGATCGTGTCGCCGAACGGGATGACCGCGAGGAGCACGAGGACCGGGATCATCGCCAGCATCGGCGCGAGGCTGAAGAGGAGCTTGTCCGCCTTGGGCGGCATGAAGTCCTCTTTCGTGAAGAACTTCACGCCGTCGGCGGCCGTGTGGAGGAGGCCGGCGATCCGCAGCTCGAAGCCGAAGATCTTCAGGCTCGCGCGGTTCGGACCGATGCGGTCCTGCATCATGGCGCCGCCGCGGCGGTCGTACCAGGTGAGGAGGCCGGCGACGTTGAAGACGAAGCCGACAATCACGGCGATCTTCACGACCGTCCAGAGGAGCGAGGTGATGGTCATGTCAGAGACCTCCCGTGCCGGCAGCGGTCGTCGCGGTGCTCACGTCGCGTGTGCTGGCGGCCCCGCCGCCGCCGCCGCCCAGCAGGTGGCCGCGGATGTCCTTGAGCTTCGACCAGCTCGCTTCGAGACCGAGCGCAGTCGCGAGCATTCGCGTCAGCTCCCACGCCGGCTTCGATGCGCCCTGCGGGAAGAGCGCCCGCTCTGCGATCTGGTGCAGGCCCTTCTTGTTCACGTACGTGCCGGTGTGCTCGGCCCACGACGTCGCGGGGAGCACGACGTGCGCAGCGTCGGTGAGCGCGCCTTCGTGCGACGCGATCACGACCAGCGTCCCCAGCATGCCGAGCGCGGTCGCGTCCTCGGGATCGTTCCGCGGCGTGACGCCGCCGAGCGCGATGACGTGCGAGATGCGCCCGGAGCGCATGTCGTCGAGGAGCTGGTTGTAGGTCTTGGCGAGCGGGACGAGCTCCTTCACACCGGCGGTGTTCGGGTTCTTGTCCGCGTCGATGAGGATGTCGTCGGCGTAGCCCGTGCCCGCGCCGGCGCCGTAGACCACGGTCGAT